>NZ_CP090426.1 GCF_023518235.1 Stenotrophomonas maltophilia | reverse complement strand
ATCCTACGAAGTTCTCCGGCTACCAGGGCGATGTCCAGACGCAGGGGTTCCAATCCGAGGCGATGGACGCAGCGCGCAGCGGGAACGTGCCGCTGCTCAATGACATCATGACCGCGATCTCTGGCCGGCCCCGCCAAACGGCCACCATGAGCGAAGGCACGCTCTTCGACCCCTATGGCGCCGTCGGCCAGTCCGTCAACGTCACGCCCGTTGGCCAGTCGACCATCGGCCAGCGCAACGCAGCTGCCGCGGCCAGTTACGCGACTGCCGCGCGGACAAGGCAGGCGCAGCAGCTGGACCTGATGAAGGAAATGCGCGCCGGCGCTGGCGGAGCCGCCTCCCCAGGTCAGCCGAAGCGTGCCAGTGCAGCCGACATGAAGGCACAGCAGGCGGCGACCACGAAGGCTGCGCAGTTGGGCAACGTTACGCGCGGACTTGATCGCATCCAGAGCGCCCTAGGGGGGCTATCGGGGGCTCTGGTCGATACCGGGCCGCTGGACCAGTACGTGATGCGGAACACGCCCGCCGGCCAGGAGCTGGACGCCGCTGTGGGTGCGATCCAGAACTCGATGCTGGCGCTGACTCGCGTTCCAGGCGTTGGTTCGCAGTCCGACCTGGAAGCACGCATCGCCGCGCTGCAGTACCCAAGTCTCGGCGTCGCGCCGGAAGTGAACGCGCGCACCATGCGTCAGCTGCGTGACTTCGTGACCGAGCTCCAAGGCGTCAGCATTGCGCCAACCGCTGCACCCTCCGCTGGCGGCGGTGTGGATGATATTCTCGGCAAGTATGGGGTCCGCTGATGGCCACTCTGGAGCAACTGGAACAGGCCCTGCGTGCCGCTGATGCCGCCGGCAACACCGAAGATGCTCGGCGGCTCGCACAGGCGTACAAGGCCCAGCGGGACGCGGAGCAGGGGTCTCAGGCTCCGGCTGCCAAGCCTCCAATCACGGATCTGCCGCCGGTGCAGGCCGTGGCACCCGATGGCTGGGAGTACGGCATGGGGCGTGATGCTGCCTTCGGCCTGCGCTCAATCCTCCAGGGAGGCGGCAGCCTGCTCGGTGCGCTGGGCGGTGACGCCCTCGGCGCGCTGGAGACGAAGATTACCGGCCGCCCCGTGGCCAGCTTCCGGGACAATGCTGCGCGCTTGGCCGATGTGCTGGGCCTGCCACAGGCGCAGACCGCCGGCGACCGCGTGCTGGGCGATGTCGGCGAGGCGCTGACCGGTACCGCACTGACGCTTGGCGGCGGTGCAGCCCTCAATGCAGGGCGTGCGGTGGCACCCACGCTGACTTCAGCTGCACCGGCGCCTACGGCAGTACCTGGTCTTGCCGAGCGCGCTGGAGAATTCCTCACTGCTCAGCCAGTGCTGCAGGCGATCAGCACGATCGGCAGTTCTGGTGCGGCCGGGCTGGCCCGAGAGAGTGGCGCAGGTCCTGCTGGCCAGCTGGCGGCCGCACTTGCCGGCGGCATTGGCCCGGCGGCTCTCATGCAGGGCGGCGCTGCAGCAGTTCGAGGTGCCGTGCGTGGCCGGTCCGGTGAGGCCATGCGGAACTCCATCGCCGACTTCGAAGCGCTGGGCACGACCCCATCCGTCGGCCAGGCATCGGGTAACACCAACCTGCAGGGCGTGGAGAACCTGCTGGCGGGCGCGCCGACCAGCTCGGGCGTGATGCGCCGTTTCGCCGAAGGGCAGGGCAACGACATCGCCAAGAACCTCGGGGAGCGGTCTCGCGCACTGGCGGCAGACCCCACCCGACAGAACGCTGGCATGGCCATCGAGAAGGGTGTCGCAGCCTTCAAGGGCGACGTCACTGCACGCCGCCGGGCACTGTATGACGCCGTCGACCAGCTGGTGCCGCCGGACACCCCGGTGCGCCTGGACCGGACCAATGCCGAACTCGCACGGCTGACCGCTGTGGACCCCGGTGCACCTGCCTCTGCGGCATCGATGATCCCGGACGAAGTCACGCAGCTGGCCCGCAACATCGCATCCGACCTGGGCGACGGTGGCACCGCGCTGCCGTACCAGACCTTCAAGGATCTGCGGTCGAACCTGGGCAATGGCCTGTTCGACTTCACCCTGACCCCTGACCGCGCCACGTCGCAGCTGCGCGGCGTGTACCGCGCCATGGGCGACGACATCGAGGCGGCGGTGCAGGCACAGGGCGGCAAGGCCCCGGCAGCGCTGGCGCGGGCGAACGCCTACTTCAAGTCCACGCAGGAGCAGCTGAAGCAGCTGGAGCGCGTGGTGAACAAGGCCGGCGGCCCGGAGAAGGTCTACAACGCGGTGATGGCCGGCGCTGGCGAGGGCGGCACCACGCTGAAGCGAGTGATGGAGGCTCTGCCGGATGACGGGAAGAAGTCCCTGACGGCCGCGGTGCTGAACCGGATGGGCCGACCAACGCCGGGCCAGGCCGGGCTGCCTGCCGAGCAGTTCAGCCCCGGCACGTTTATGACCAACTGGAGCAAGCTTTCCGACGAGGCGAGGCGGGAGCTGTTCGGCCACTACGGGCCGGGCTTCGCCAAGGATATGGACCAGATCGCCCGGGTGGCCGACAACATCAAGAGCGGGTCGCAGGTGTTCGCCAACCCGAGCGGCACAGGAAATCGCGCTGCAGCGTATACCTATGGTGCCGCGCTGGTGGCCTCGCTGATGGACCTTACTGGTACATCCACAGGCACTCTGCTGCTAGGTGGAGCGGGGGCGAATGTCGCTGCCCGCATCTTGACCTACCCGCCAGCTGTGCGCTGGCTTTCTCGAGCGACCACGGCGCCAGTAGGGTCGGTGATCGGATCGCTCGCATCCTTGCGCAACATTGCGTCCAGCACTGGTGATCAAAAACTGGCGGACATTGCCGCAGAACTAGAGAAAGTAATGCCCGACGAACAGAAGGGCGCAAACAACGGTACCGACAATCGACAAAAATAGCGCTATCAACAGGCCCCAGCCTTTGAGTCCAAGGCTGGCCTCGTGCTTCCGCTCCCAGTCCTTCCGCCGGATCTCGCTCCACGCCTTCTCCGGGTGGAACTGCCCCGCATCCTTGAATCTGTCGTCCATTTTCAGTTCCTTGTTAGAAGTCGAGTAGTTGGGTCGTGCCGCTGCCACCGCATTCAAAGGGGAGTGCCTCATGAGCGGACGCCTCTCTGACGCGCGGTATGACCCAGGCCGGGACCTGATCGGCGTAGCAGTATGGCTGGGATCCCCCCATGCGGCTGTACGCGCTTCTTCCACCGCAGACCTCTCCGATGGAGTCCTTGTCATCGGGGCACGCGCATTCGCCACCGTACTCAAGCTTCGCAAGTGCTGTTGCGATGTAGGCGATTGAAACGTCACTCTTCGCAGCCATCACAGCACGATTCTGTTCCAGCATCCCTGAGCAGTACGCCGGCTGTCCAAATGTCGAGCACCCGCCAAGCACAACGGTAGCTGCCAAAATTACTATTCCCTTCCAGCCCATGATGCCTCCCTGCGTTACCCGGATGGTACCACCAGCCCCGGCCGCCCCCCGCGCCCATTGAAGGGCAGGGGCCGGGGGGTAGGGTGGCCCGTATCGTTCAGTCCAGAGGCCGCCATGCTGTCAGCCGCCATCGTCGTCACCGGGAAAGGCATGTTCATTGAGTGGCCGGGGTGCCCCGACGACGAGTTCACCGTTCCGCTGCATGCCGATGCCGTCATCCTGTTCCGGCGGGTCGCGTCTAGCCCAGCATGTTTTGAAGCAGTGGCAGTGCTTTCTGCCAGTTGTCCAGACCGGCATCCACCAGCTTCAGTACAAGGTGTTTGGTGGTCTCGCCCGGCAGCTCTCGAAGCTGATCGAGGAATCGCTGCTTATCGGGCGGAGGCAGATCCGAGCTGAGCACCTTGGCCTCGATGAGTGCCTTTAGCGTGTCGTCGTGAAGTTTGATCGTGACGACACCGAGGATTGCGCCCAATCCGCCATCGTCAGCCAGAAAATCCATACCTCGAGCGGTAATGGTTGCCTGCATGAGCATGTTTCCACGGTCCAAGCTGCCAAGCCATTGGCCCTTCACTAGACCGTGCTCATGCAAGTAGGCGATGTTCACGTTGGCCCTATTGAACTCACCCTGGGCCATCGTCCCTGCATCGACTGGCTCCGGGTAGCTCTCGGCCAAACGCTGGAGCAATTGCAGCTGGTATGCCCTGTCAAGTAGTTCCATCTGTCCGTCTCCGGTAGTGGTTGGGTTGGTTGGCGCCGCCAACTCTACCGGAGAACGGATTCCTCCCATTGATCGCCGCCCCCCAAAAGGCACCGTAGGCCCATCACTTCCAAGGGGGCCGACAGTGGCACGAATCACAGCACAGGAGGCGGGCGGGCAGAACGTCGTGGCGTTCCTGGACATGCTGGCCTGGTCCGAAGGGACCGATAACGGCCGGCAGCCGACTAAGCAGAACGGCTACGACGTCCTGGTGGGCGGCGGCCTGTTCACCGACCTCAGCAAGCACCCCGGCAAGCTGGTGCGGCTCAACGCCACGCTGAAGTCCACCGCGGCCGGCCGCTACCAGTTCCTGCAGCGCACCTGGAGCGTGCTGCAGGCGCGGCTGAAGCTGCCGGACTTCGGCCCGCTGAGCCAGGACAAGGCCTGCATCGAACTGATCCGCGGCCGCCGCGCGCTCGATGCGGTGAAGGCCGGCCAATTCGACCGCGCCGTGGCCCTGTGCGCCAAGGAGTGGGCCAGCCTGCCGGGCGCCGGCTATGGCCAGCATGAGCAGAGCCTGGAGAAGCTGCGGCAGATCTACAAGAAGGCCGGCGGCACTCTGGGTGGGGGCGTATGAGCATGGAAGCCCAGCCGAGCCAGGACGGCCGCACCCGCGTTTCCCTCGGCCCGGTGGAAAAGTGGTTCGTGACCGCTTTCGCCGGATTCATCGTTGCTGGCGGGTACTGGCTGATCAGTTCCATGCAGGCGGTGCTGACCCAGCAGCAGGTCACGAACCAGCAGATGGCCACCGTGCAGCAGCAGCTGCAGACCTTCAACACGCAGCTGGCCGACGTGCCGGCGCTGAAGCTCGAGCTGGCCAAGCAGGCCGTGCAGGTCGAGCAGAACAAGGCTGACATCAAGGAGCTGAAACAGCTCAGGGGGCTGAAGTGAAGGACCGATTCAACTGGCAGGGCGTCGCCGGCCGGGCCAGCACCTGGCTGGCCACCCTTGCTGCCGCCGCAGCCGCTGCGCTCGGCGCCTACGCGCTGATGCCGGAGCGGGCGCAGAACCTGTTCCCCGAGTGGGGCCTGATCGTGCTGGGCGGCCTGGCCGTCGGCGGCGCCTTCCTGGTTCCCGTGGCCACCAGCTTCAAGCAGAAACCCAAGAGCCCAAAGGAGGGCGTATGACCCAGCACTACATCGGTTCGAAGATCATCGAGGCATGGCCCGCACAGAAGGACGGCGCGGACGGATACTCGGTGAAGTACGCCGACGGCTACATCAGCTGGTCGCCCAAGGATGTGTTCGAAGCGGCCTACCTGCCGATCGGCCACGTCGGTCATCTGCCGCCGCATGTGCAGCGCATGGTCGGCGAACTGGAGCAGCTGAACGACAAGATCAGCAAGCTCGGCAAGTTCCAGGGCACCGACATCTACTCCAGCCTGTCGGAAGACGAGCGCGCCGATCTGGATGCGCAGGGCAAGTGCATGGTCGGCTACTGGAACGCGCTGCTGTCCCGTGTCAATCGCGCCCGTGCTGAGTACGAGGTCGCTGAAGCAGGTCCAGCGGCATGAAGCCCATCACCCACAACCCCTACACCGGGATGCCGCGTGATCCCCGCGACATCAAGAGCGATCCCATGGCGGTGCTGTGCGTGAAGCCTGGAGCCCCGCTGATGGCATATGCACAGCGGCCAGCAGGACAGCGGCCGTGCTGATCCCTGACCCGCTGCAACCCTACGCGAAGCTGATCACTGCGGCCCTATGGGCGGCAGTGGCAGCAGCCTTGATTCTGATGGGCGCCCGGCTCGGGTCGGATTACCGGATCAAGAAGGACCAGGCTCTGATCGCCGCTGCCGAGAAGCAGCGCGACAAGGCCCAGGCCGCTTCCGACGAGAATCTTCGCGCGGCCACCGCCGCCGGCCAGCTGCTGCAGGAAGTGAACAGGCAGACCCAGGCGTCGATCGATGCGGCCGAGGCAGCCCGAAAGGCCTCCGATGCTGCGGCCCGCCGTGCCGAAAAGGCAGCGGCTGAGGGTCAGCGACGCGCCACTGCCGCGGAGAAGGCCCTGGAGGCCGCCAAGACCCAGCCCGCGTGCCGGGCACAACTGGAGCAGACCCTGTGCGATTCCATCCCGCTGCTTTGATGCTGCTGGTGCTGGCCGGCTGCACCCACAAACCGGAGCGGCCGAAGCTACCCGAGGTGGTTCACGTCCCCGTCGAGAAGCTGGTGCCCGTCGACGCCCGCCTGACCAAACCGTGCCCGGCCAAGCGCGCCAGGTCCCGCACGGTTGAGGCGGTGGTGGCCGCCTACAACGCCAACCTGATCGTGCTGCAGGACTGCGACAACCGCATGGGCGAGATCCGCAGCCTGGGTGAGGGGAAGACCCAGCCGTGAGCAAGGTCAAGCTCCAGGACAACCTCGGCCGTGTGGTGAACATCAATGCTGATGCCACCAAGGGCGCCATCGTGGGCGTCAACCTGTACGGACCAGATGGGGAGACGCTGATCGATCCGGCGTCGCTGGGGCTCGGTGGCGGCGGGAGCAGCAGCACGCCCTGGGACAGCCTGTCCGGCATCCCGCGCAACATCAACGCCTTGGCCCAGCTGTCGGGTATTGGCTACCCGGTTCTGGTCGGCCCTGCCGACTGGCGCATGCGGACCTTCCGTGCCGGCGGCGGCATCACCGTCGTCAACGGTAATGGCCGCGATGGCGACACTGTGGTGCGGCTGGAAGAAGTTGGGAACACCGAAGACGGCCAGGCGCTGTTGAAGATCACCCGCGACGTGTACGGCCGCGTCATCGCCACCGCGGCAGCGACAACCGACGACTTGGCCGAGGGCGGGAGCAATCTGTACTTCACCGCCGCGCGTGCTGATGCACGGGCCGATGCGCGCATCGCTGCGCAGAAGGGCCAGCCCAACGGTATTACGCCGCTGGACGCCGCCAGCAAGATCCCGACGCAGTACCTGCCGGCGCTTGCGATCACGGCCACCTATGTGGTGAACAGTGAGGCCGCGCAGCTGGCGCTGGTGGTGGAGGAGGGCGACGTAGCCGTCCGCACGGACCAGAACCGCACCTACATCCAGAACGGCGGTACCAGCGGCACGATGGCTGACTGGACCCAGCTGCTGATGCCCGCAGCACCGGTGCAGTCGGTAAACGGCAAGACGGGCACGGTGGTGCTGACGTTGGCCGACCTTGGCGCAGCACCTGCGGCCGCTCCCGCCATGACATTGGCCGCTGCCAACGCGCTGACTGGCGTGCAGGACTTCCAGGTGGTGGGCATCACCGACCTGAGCGGCGGCCGTGAGCTGTGCTGGTACGACGCTACTGTGGCCACCGGCACGAAGTGGCGCCGCTTCTCCGACCGGAGCATCGCAAACTGATGGCCCTCGATCCATCCATTTCGATCATCCGCGGGTTGCAGGCCTCGGTGGGCCTCAACGGCCGCACGGTGAGCGTGTCGCCTGGCATGTGCTATCTGCCGGGTCCCATCCGCATGCTGTTCGACGGCACGGCCTCGGTGGACATCCCCACCGGCCAGCCCAACACGTTTTTCCACCTGTATGGCTACGACAGCGGCGGCGGCGTGGGCGCGCTGGAAGCCAGCACCGTGGCGCCGGCGGCACCGTACCTGGGCACGGCCCGCTACAAGACCGGCGACCCGACGCGCCGCTACCTGATCTCCGGCCGCACCAATGCCAGCGGCGTGCTGCGGCCTGGCCGCCACACCCGGCCGGCCGAGATGGGCAACCGCGTGATGCTGGATGCCGCCAGCGCGGCCGGATCGGTCCCGGTGACCCTCTTGTCTGGCCTGGTGTCGACCACTCCGCAGACCATCGATCTGTCCTCGGTTCTGCCGTCTACTGCCACTCGCGCGATCGTGCAGGTGCTGAATCCATCGAGTTTCACGCTCTACACCTCGCGGTCGGACGTCGGCGCGCCCTCGCCTTCCAATTACCAGTACGCGGCCATTGCCGGCAGCTGCCCGGTGCTGGACGTGACCCTGGACGCCAATCGGCAGTTCACCGTGCTGCTGAGCGCTACCAACATTCTCGGCGGGATCATCGCGCTCCTGACCGGTTCCGTTTCCATCAACCTGGTCGGCTACGAGTTCGACCGATAGGAGAGCCCCATGGCGACTCGCTTCCCCGAAGACATCGACGCCTTCGACAACCCGCGACCGGACAGCAGCCAGGCGCAGGCGCGTACGCACTCGCAGCAGCACGGTGATGCAAACGATGCGCTGGAGGCCATTCAGCGCAAGGTGGGGGTCGATGGATCGGTCGATCCTGAGTCCTTGGACTACAAGGTGCGGATTGTCGTTGGCATCACCGACGGTATCCAGAGCGCCGCATACGAAGCCAAGGAGGCCTTCGCCAATGCTGCGCAGGGGATCAGGGCAGATTCCGCTGTGCAACCCATCCAGCTGAATTCGGCGACTGAGCAGCTGCAGGCTGAAATTGCCGCGTCGCAGACGCAGCTGCAGACGCAGATCGACGGGCTTGTCGATGGGCAGCAGACGCAGGCGATCTATGCAAACACCCTGGCCGATTTGCAGGCCGTATCTGGCTCGTACATCGGGCAGGGTGGTTTCGCGTTGAACGGTACCGGCGCTGGTCAATACCGCTGGACTGGATCCGCCTGGGAGTTTCTCCGCGCCGACATGCTGACTCAGAAGGCAGACCAGGCAGACCTCATCCAGACCCAGCAGTACCTTTCCGATTCCTACTCCGTTCCGTTGATGCGCAGAATTCCGATTGCCGGCACCACGAACGTTGTCGGCGATGTTGTCGGGAACGTGATGTATGACGTCGACATGAGGACGGTCCTGTTGAATGGATCCCCGTTGCTCGACGGTCCAGCAGCGGAAATGCAGATCAACGCGAACCTGGCCGGCACGATGGGGACAGATACCTACTCGGCACCAGCATCTAGGCGTATTCCCTTGGTGGGAACGACCAACGGGGCTGGCGACGTAGTGGCCAACGTACAGTACGACGTGGACGCAAAGTCGCTTCTGGTGAATGGCGAGTCCGCTGTCAGCCAATCTCTGCGATGGGCGCCTGTTGTAGCTATTCAGCCAGTGCCAGTGACGGGCGTCATGCACCTGATGACATACGGGCAATCGCTGAGCAACGGCGTAAACAGCATTCCGCCGGCCAGCACCGGGCAACCTTTCCTCAACCTCACCTTCGCGCAGGGGCCCAGATCGACCAAGGCCGGAAGCGTTGGCCAGCTGCCGGGCATGGATTCACTGGTGCCCCTGATCGAAAACACCCTGACAGGTGACGGCGTGGCCAGCCCGCAGCACGGCGAAACACCCTGCTCGGCGTGGGCGAACGGCCTGACGCGACGCCTCGCGCTGGGTGGTGTGGATTGGCGGACCGCCGGCCCGCGCTGGCTGGCCACGGCCAATGGCAAGGGTAGTGCCAGCATCAATAACCTGTTGCCGGGTGGATCATCGGACCTCGGCGAGTGGTTCCAGGTGCTGCGCGACGCCGTTGACCAGGCGCGCGTTCTATCTCTGGGCGCCGGCTTGACCTACAGCCTGCCGTGCTGGATCTACATGCAGGGCGAGGGCGACAATGCGGACGCGGCGATGGCTGGGGGCGTCTATCTGGCGAAGCTGCAGCAATTGCACGAGGCGGTTTCTGCAAAGGTACAGGCCGCGACCGGGTCCAGCTTTGTTCCATGGATCGGTGTCTACCAGACCTTCGCGCGGACCCTGCGGGAGCGCCCCCACGCGACAATGGACCAGATCACTTTCTGCGAGCAGACGCCGGGAGCGTTCCACCTCACTGCGCTCTACCACCTGCCGCTCGCCTCGGATGGCCACCTGACTGCATTGGGTAGCTACTGGGTTGGAGAGTACGCGGCGAAGAAGGTAAAGCAGCTTCTGGATGGGCAGCGCCCAACGTGGATGCGGGTTGGCTTCGCAACGGTCAGCGGCAGGGTGCTGAGGTACAAGCCGAAGGAAATTCCCGTGGCGCCTCTTCGTCTCCTCGCAGATGGCAATCTGCGCCAGACCACTGACTTTGGTTTCCTGGTCCGCGATGCCAACGGCGGCTGCGCGATCGAGAGTGTCGGCATCAGCAAGGCCGGCGATGAAGTGGTGATCACGTTGGTGTCTGTTCCGACAGGAGCCGTGCAGCTGCGCTACGGCCTCGACTACCTTCCGGCTGGCCAGGTGAACTATGCGGGGTCCGCAGGCGGGAACCTGGTTGATAGCGATCCCTCATCCTTCACATTCGCGGGTACTGAGTACCCGCTCTACAACGTCTCTCCGCACTTCCAGTGCGATGTGATTCCGGCGTAAAGGAGCCTGACATGCCTTACATCTTCCCCGTCTATCCGCTCGGCCAGGACACTCCGGGCGCACCAATCATCAATGGAGCAACCCAGCTGTATCCGTACACGCCAGCACCCGAGCCTGGCTACGCGCATTGGCTGCTGGGAGGCGATGGGTCGAGCCTTGTACCATACGGTGGTGATGCGACGCTCACCGCACAGGGCGTTTCGCATACATGGGGATCCAACTACGTCAACCTGCCGAGCTACCAGAACGCACTGATCTCCAGCGTTGCCGATGCCACCGTCCAGACCTTCTACGCGGCCGTGCGCTATGCCCCAGTCTCTGGAAAGAATGTGATTGTGGTCGGAAACATCAGCCTCGCTAGCCAGGGCGCTGGCATCTGGATCGACGGCAACGGCAACGTCTGTACGATTCTGCGCAACTCCAGTGGAACCGTACTGGTGAACCATGGCGTGCCAGCCAATACGGCGGTGGGGGACTGGATATTCCTGGGCCTTTCGAAGCGAGTGGAGGCAGGAGTCTCGAAGACCCTGACCAGCGTCGGTAGCGTGGTTTACGAGGTCGTGTGGCCCGCAGTTCAGGCGGTCTCGGGGAGCAATCACATCGCCATCGGCAACCCGCTCAACAGCTCCAGCACCTACACCCCTGCAGACCTCCGGGTCGGCGAGCTGCTGATCAAGCCCAACCTGGCCGATTCTGCCGCCCAGATGATGAGCGTGTATTCCCACAGTCGCGCCCGTTTGGCGCCGCGAGGCATCATGCTGAAGTGAGGTAGATGGCAGGGCCGAGCAAGACTCGGCCCCGCGATTCGGGCAAATTGACGATTTCGTCAAGCTGCCGATGCAGGGCTAACAATTGGTAGCCCAAACGATTCAGGGAGGTGGCCGGCCCGTTCGCAGGATCTGCGACGGCCGGCCGTATCCTCCCGGCCATGCCGCTCCCCGCCGATTTCCGCTGGACGACCAGGTCTGCCAGCCTGCCGAACGACCCGCTCACCGTGATTGCCTGCCACAGCGTGTGGGTGGTGGCCATGGCCCAGCGGGTGAACGACGGGATCTGGATCGCCTCGCTGGACCGGCATCGGCATGGCCCCGGCGGTCCGTTCCGCTGGTGCAGCAGCTACGAGCAGGGCCGGGCAGGGGCCGAGCTGTGGGTGGCCAGGCACGAGGAAAGGCTGCGGGAGGATGTGGCCAAGATCCTGGCGTGGCAGGAGAAGGTCCGGGGGAACCGGCTGGCCAAGGCCGACCAGGATCCGCCATTCGGCTGGATCGGGTAGGGGCAGGCTGCACCCTATCCGCGCGTAAGTGATTGATCGTATTGGGGCGCAATCTGCACTTTTGGGATGCCTCGCGCAGCCCCGAAACCCTTATAGATCAAAAGGATGGTCCTATCTGTAACGATGCCTGGGGGGCAGAGGGTCGTCGGTTCGAATCCGGCCGTCCCGACCAAAAGCAGCGATAGAACAAGGGCTTGCGCCATGCGGTGCAGGCCCTTTTTCGTTGTGCACCCTATTACCACCCTATCGCCACCCTATCGAGGCAGCGCGATACCCGTGGTGACCGGCTGCCACGGCGCTTCATGGCCACCCAGGTAATGCTCAGTCATCGACGCGTTGCCGTGCCCCATCAGCGCTTGAATCTGTTCCGTGGTCCAGCCCGCATCGCGCAGCAGCGCGCCGCCCAGGCTGCGGATCTCATGGAAGGTTGGCGGCGCATCGCCACCCACGCCGGCAGCATCGCGCGCCTTTGCGAATGCACGCGACAGCTGCTCGGGCAACACCTGCGTGTGGTGCGCGCGGTCCTTCGCGCGCTTGTCGCTGGGCCTGGCCTTTTCCGGCAGGCGGTGGATCACGAACGGCGAAACCACGTCATCGCGGCACCGGGCCAGCAGGTCGAGCAGCGGGCCAGCCACAGCGATCTGTAGTCGAACGTTCGTCGAGCCCTCGGTTTTCGACGGCACCACCCACAGGTGGCCGTCGCGCATGTCGGCGAACTTCACCGTAACCACGTCCTCGCGGCGCAGCAGCGTCACCAGCGACAGGTCCATGGCGTTGCGCAGCCAGGGTGCTGCCTGGTCCCATATCGCGCGGTATACGTCGAGGGTCAGGCGCACGCGCTTCCGCTCGTGCTGGAATCGGCGAGTCGCCAGCGCAGGGTTGGTATCTATCCAGCCTTCTTCCACGGCGCAGGCCAGTATCCAGCCCAGCACCAGCCGGAACTGCTGGCGCGCGCGGTCGGATTCGGTCACTTCGCGGATGAAGGTGGCGCACACCTTCACCGTCACGTCGGCCACCGCCTTCGAACCCAGCCCGGCCTCGATGCGTCGGATCACGCTTTCGTAGACCTCGGCCGTCTTCGACGCCCACTTCCTGCCAGGCACGTCATCGCGGCGGAACACCACAATCGCATCAGCCACCGTCTCGCCTGGCGTGATGACCCGGGCCACCAGGTCGTCGGTGGGGATCAGCAGCGCGTTGAGCTTCTTGGCCGCGGCGAACGCGCGGGCCTGGTCGGTGCCCATCCACGTCTCTTTCTTCGTGACCGGGTGCCGGTATTTGAACCCGTCCCGGTTGGGGTACAGATTGGCCGGCCATCCCTGGCGGCTCTTGCTTCGTTGCCTCGGTGCCATCGTCAGGCCGCCTCACCCAATACTCGCGCGACAAGATCATCGCCGCCGGCGAGCCATTCGTGTTCGTCGATGAACCAGGTGCCGCCGACCTTGCGGCCGGGCAGCTTACCCTCGCGCAGCAGCCGCTGCAGCACCTGCATGGACGGGCGGCTGCCTTCTTCAAAGTAGCGGGCCAGCCACCGCTCGGGGGTCATCAGTTGCATGCTGGTTTCCTTCAGTTCGTGGCCAGCGCAGCGCGCAGCTGCTCGGTGGCCTGGGTTGCTGCATCGCGCAGGCGCAGCACCTCGGCGCGCAGGCGGATCACTTCATCGGCCGCGACCACCAGCTGCTCGCGCAGCACGTCCTTGGCCGGCTGCTTCATGCGGCGTGGTTCGCGGGGGAAAAGCTGGGCGGTCATCTTCCTGGCTCCTTCCAGCGTTTGACCGCCTTGCAGTAGGCGATGACCTTCCGGCAACCCGCGCAGTCGATCGTCTGGCCAGCTTCGGCGAAGAGCACGTCCGGTTCGTCGGCGCAGGTATCCATGTGGTTGCAGTCCCAGGCGACACCGCACAACGTGTATTCCTCGCACGCGGGGTTCCCGGCGTGGCGGATGGCTGCCTCAGCCATGAGCGCACCTCCGCCAGCACCAGCGCAGCCCATTTCGCGCGGCGCGGCATGCGCGGCTGATCGCCCACAGGGTGGCGATGCCGGCCAGGAACCCGGCCAGGGCAAACACGTGGACCATTGCAGCGGTGAGCAGCTGGTCAGCCATGGGCGTCGGCCTGGTCCTGGTAGAACTCATGGGCGCGATCCAGCTCGGTGCGGATGTAGTCCTGCCACCAGCAAACATCGCCGCCACCGCCGTCACCCAGCAGCCCGGCGTCGTAGCGGTCCAGCTGCAGACCCATGTCCACGGCCTGCGCGGGCGGCCGGCGAAAAAGGGGCTCGGTGAAGAACCCATCGTCATCCTTCCTACGAAGCACCACCCCGTCATTACGGGGATCGTTGAGCTGGTGGATGTTGGCGTAGCCCACCGGCTCCCCCACCGGCTGGCGGGCGTTGATCGGCTCTGCGTCGCCAGCGCTGTAGGCAAACACAATGTCGCGCCCGTGGCTTACTGTGATGGCGTCCTCGGCCACGGTTACGCGGTAGGCACCCACCTTCTGCGCGATCAACTCCACCGGCTGGCGGGCGGCGAGTACTGCTTGCAGTTCTGCCGCGTGACGCATGGTGCAGTTTGCGATCTTCTGGCAGAGCGTGTTGTCGCTGATTCCGACCTCGTCGGCGTCCTTGCGCCACCGGGCGACCAGCGATTCCAAAAGCGCACCCCCCTGACCACCCGGGGAGGGCTGGGCGGAGAGGGCGGCTTCGATGGCTCGCAACGCGCGCTTGTCGGAGTCAGTCAGCGACTTGTGATTGATGCGGATGGCCTTCGCCTTATCACCATCGTCTCGGTACTGCGCCGCGAGCAAGGCGCGCGCCGCGTCGGACGGCATCACCTGCACCCTCCCACCGGGCTGCGCGTCTGCCAGGGTCTTCTTGGTATTCATGCAACCTCCTGCAGTTGGGAGGCCTGCTCGGCCTCGATCAGGGCATAGCCGATGGCGTCGACGCGCGCGCGCAACACGCGGCGCGCTTTCAGCAGCTCCATTGCGATGAACCGGCGGTGGTCGGTGAGCTTGAACGTCCGCGTCTCGATGTGCAGCTTCCCGGCCAGGTCGCGGCGGAACAGGCGGTAGGTGAGGACGTGGCCGCCCAGCACCTTGTCGATGGACCGGCCCCAGGCGAAGCCCTCGGTGCGCTTCGGCAGCCGGCGGTCGTAGCGGTGGTGGCTCATCAGTAGGTGCCCCGTGCGTTGTCCAGGGCGGTCTGCACGTCCGCCGAAAGCTGCTGGTCGGCCACGCTGGCGAACAGAACGTCGTAGTTCCAGGTCGTGTCGCGGAACACGCGCCCGTCGTCGAAGTCGCGCAGACAATCCAGCACGTCGTTGGCAATGGCCTTGTCCTCGTCGGTTTCGACGGAGAACCGGTCGAGCGCATGGCGCACACGGTAGGGGCCTTCGCTCCAATCGCCGCGCGTCTGTCGCATTGCCACGGCCAAGTCGAGGCGCTTATCACGGCCGCGCAACGCTTCCAGGACGTCCTCCCATGACGCATCGATGGGGAGGTCGTACCTGAGCAGCATCGCGGCCAGAGCCATATCCGCCTTGCGCTGCTCGATCAGCCGGTTGTGCTCCCTTTCCTTGTGGCGGTCAGCCTGCTCCTTCTGCTTCGCTGCTTCCGCTTCGAACCGGCGGTAGTCGGCCAGCAAACGCTCGTAGGATGCTTGGGCATGGTCCCACCCGTCGCTCGTCTTCACCTCCCGGCGCAGGTCGGTAAGGTAGCCGGCGTCATGTGTGATCGACTTCGGGTAGCGGGAACGGGAGCGCAGATCGCGTTCGCTGAAGCGCGAAGGCATTCCGATCTCGGCCATCAGCGCTGTTACCCGTTCGATGATTTCCTGGTTTGCCGCCATCGCGGGTAGGTTCGCTTCATGGGTTGCCTTGTCCTCCGCGTAGGCCTGTTCCAACTTCTGCAGGGCAATGGCAGCTGTGCGCGTCGGGCAGGCGCTGCCGTAGCTGGTCGACGGCGCGTAGTACTTGGGGTCCGTCTTACAGCTGGTCACCTTGTTGCACGGGGCAATCTGCTGGATCTTCATGCGTAGCTCCGAAGCGGCACGCGGCGCACTGGCCCGTGCCACAGGTTGGTGAGGTTGTTCAGGCGCACCTGCAGCGGGTCGCGGCGCAGGGGGCGCAGCGGGTCGTGCAGGCGGCGCTCGGTGTTCCGGCAGGGCGCGCACGCGGCGGTGGCCTTGCCGTTGATGAGCGGGAAGAACCGCAGCGGCAGCCGGGCCGCGCACTTCGTGCAGGCCTTCATGGCGTGCGTGCCTTCTGCAGGTCCGCCCAGGTGAGCGGGTGAGGGCGCCGCTTGATCCGCTCGTATGCGGCGCTGTGGGATATGTCCAAGATCTCGGCCACCTGCGCGGTGGTGTAGCGCTTGCCCTCGATCACATGGGCGAACAGCTGGGCGCGGGCCTGGCCGGCACGGCGCAGGCTTTTTGCGTGGTAGGGGTAGAGGGCGACGTCCATCAGGCGGCCACCTCTGTGCTGTAGCCCGCAGGCAGGTGTTCCTCGGCGAAGGCCAAGTAGTCCAGCGCCAACTGCATGCAGTCGTCGTGCAGGCCGGGGTAGCGGGTGACCTCCAGCAGCTGTGGCGGCGACACGCGGTACTCCAGTTCGCCGACCTCCTTCAGTTCGAACACGTTCCATCGGAAGACGTCGGCGCCGAACAGGTCCAGATAGAACCGCCACTGGTAGCCGGCCAGATACCGCTCGGCATCGAACCGGCTGGTGGTCTTGTGGTCATCGACGCGCTTTCCGTCGAGGCAGTCCACTTTGCCGGTCACGGTCAGGCCGCCGTACTCGCCATAGGCGCGAACCTCGCGGATCGTCGGCAGCACCAGCTCGCAGTCCGGCAGGTGGAACGTGTGATCCATCGCCTGCAGCACTTCGTAGTCGCCCGGCACCGCGTGTTCCAGGGCATCGTGGAACGCGGTGCCGGCCAGCATCGCCTTGGTGGGCTGATCCACGGTGATGTAGCGCACCAGGTCTGCCACCGGCTGGTCGTCGGCGTCCCGCCACTTCCGGAACGCCTCGATGTTGGACACGCGGGCCAGCACGGTCAGGCTGCCTTCGGCGCGGCGTACTGGCCGGCCTTGCTGTCGAAGGTAAGGCCGAGTGCGGCGGCACGGTCGTTCAGCAGCACCTTCATGGCCTGCGAGCCGCCCTTTGCCTCCGGCAGCAGCGCATTGATCGCGGTGACGTCCTGAGCAGCCGTGGTGCGGTCGCGCCACTTCTCCAGCGCCGCCTGAGCCTCGCGCTGTTCCTCGGTCATGGCGTTGAGCCGGTCCTTGATCTGCTGGATCACGCGAGCGAGGAACTGCGGGTCACGCTCCGGGTGCGGTACTTCCAGCGGTTCCAGCTGGCCCGGGTTCTTGCCGAACGACGCATCGGTGGGGCTGAAGTTGAGCATGCGCTTGCCGTCGCGGATCGACAGCCGGCCCATGGCATCCGCCGCCTTGTAGATCTCGCCCTTGCTGCCACCCTGGACGTCCAGACGCTCAATGATCTCGTCGCCGTTGCGCTGCTCGTCCATGTGGGCGATCAGCACCACGTCCTTGCCCAGGCTGTTGAGGTGCTTCAGCCATGCCACGAACTCGGCCTTCAGCTGGCCGAAGCCCTGCAGCGTCAGCGAACCACCCCGGCCCATCTTCGGATTGCGGCGGATGATGTCCGGCGTCAGCGTGTCGAGCGCGCGGCCGGCAGTGTCGACCACCACCGTGTTGAAGTCGGCCAGGTCGTCGGCGGTGATGTGCGCCACGTCTTCCCAGCGCTCCACCTGCACGGTGTCCTTTCGGTTGGCCGATCGGTGCGCGCCGCGGTCGAAGTCCAGCAGCAGCGGCTTGTCGGCAGTGAAGGAAATGGACGTCTTGCCCAGGCCGGGGGCGGCATAGATGCAGACGTTCAGGCGGGTGACCGTGATCGGGTCGGTGGAGCGGATGATGCGCAGTGCCATGGTTAGAACTCCCGTTGGCGTGATGAAGGGGAATGAATGCCGGCGTCGTGGAATCCCGGCCGGCGCGGGGCCCGTGAGGGCGGGGGAATGCGTTACGCGGCCAGGTCTTCCTGCTGCGGCTTGCTGCCCTTGGCCTGCTTGGTCGGCGGGATCAGGGTGATCTGCACGTCTTCCTGGATCAGTGCGCACAGGGCGCCGGCCTGTTCGGTGGTCGGATGGAACAGGGCGCTCACGGTGACCTGCAGGCTGCCGCCGTCCAGCGCTTCGAACTTGAAGTTCTTCAGCGTCACGCCGGACAGCACCATCGGTTCGGTGAGGCCCAGGCCGCCAGCGATCACCAGTTCATAGCCCGGGTATTCCTCGTCCCAGGGCAGGGCGCCCAGTCGCGGGAACTTCACGGCGGTGAGCCCGTCGGCGCCTTCGATCAGATCCTGCTGCTCGCCCTGGCCGGGCTTGCGATACAGGGCCTTGCGCAGATCTTTGCTGAAGAAATCCAGCACGCTGCTGCCGGTGGTGGCGAGCAGCTTCAGGTCGCCGGCCATCTTGTTTTCGCCGCCATGTTTCTCGGCGCGGGGGTTGTAGTTGGAGACCTTGGCGGTCGCGTCGATCAGTTCGAACATCGGTGGTGCCTCTCAGGAAGGCCGGCCGCGCCGGCGGGAAGTCAGGACCAGGCCAGCGGCCAACACATGGCGGCTGCGAGCGCGGCGGTGATGGCGTAGCAGGCGAGGCAGGCGGCGACGTCGCGCCAGTTGCTGCAGCCAAAGAAGGTCAGGAGGCGCATCAGGCTTCCCCTGTGGCCTTGGCGATGGCGGCGCGAGCCAGTTCCTGCATTTCTTCCACTGCGATTTCCAGTGCAATCTGGCTGCGGCACTGCCCAGTGCAGGGAACGCATCCGCAGTCGTGCGGCCGGGCGATTCGCTCCAACGCCTCCAAGAGATCCGGCGCGGCGGCGATCAGACGGGCGTTGGCTTCCGCGTTCTGGTAGCAGAAGGTGTGGGAAAGCCCGTACTGAAATTCCTTGTCGTCCCTGATAACGCCGACGCCAAAAACGTCCACGTGCGTTTGCGGATGCGGGGTTACGGCCCACGGCCCCGGCGTGTGCTTACTGCTCATCGTCGTTTTCCTCCACGCACAGGCCGTCCACGGCCTCGCGGTTGTGATCGGTGTCTGTGGGTTCGCACGCGGCCAGAGCGGCGCGCAGGCGGTCGTCGGCGGCCATATGGTCCGCCAGGTCGCGGGCTGCAAGGGAGGCGCGGGCGGCGGCGAAGACCTCGGCGATCAGGTCGTGCGCAAGGCCCAGCTGGTTGTCGGGATCGGCATTCGGTAGATCGATGGCAAGCACGCATTGGGTGCCATAGATCACCTGCAGCACGTCGATGCGCCGGCTCACGACAGCACCGCCTGCGCCAGCACAGCGGCCAGCACGCCCAGGCAGAACGACAGGGAATTGGCGACGACAGTAGCCACCACGTGGTGCCGATGCTCGCGTTCGGCGGCGGTCATGCGGCCTCCATGGCGTCGAGCGCCTTGGTTGCTTCTTCCAGTTCCGCTTCCAGCGATTCGATGTGCTGGTTCTTCTCCGCGATGCGCTCTTCCAGCTCGGCGATGGTCTGCTGGGCCTGGATCAGTTCGAGGTAGGCGTTGTCCAATGCCTCGCGCAGCGGGATGGTCGCTTCGTCCTTGATGCTCTCAACCAGATCCTTCAGCACATCCTCGATCGCAGATGGGATGGACTCGATAGCCTTGTCCCTCAACTTGTCCAGCTTCGGGCAGGTTTCCCCGATGGCATCGAAGGACAGGCGGCGGGCTTCGCGCTCGTTGGCCCGGCTCATGCCGCCACCTGCTGCAGCGCCAGTTCCAGCAGCTGCGCGTCGATTGCGGCGGCCTCGTCGCGGGCCAGCCGGTACAGGTCCAGTAGAACGCCCGAGCCCATCAGGTCGGCCGGGTCCGTGTGGTGCAGCCGGTGCAGCGCCAGCGAAACCTCGGTGTAGTGGGTGCCGCTGAAGGTGCCGGCCGTCAGTTCCTCGGCCTCGCGCAGCTTCGCCGGGTCGGTGCGGTAGGCCTTGGCCAGGTCCGCTGCCTGCTCGGCGCGGTACTCCTGTTCAAGGCGCGGATCTTCCTGGTCGTCCCAGCTGCGCTGGGCGTTGCGTGCCCGGTCGGAGGGAGTGTGGAAGGCCATGACTCAGGCCTCCCCACGCTGGCGGCGATACCGCAGCACCGCGCTGGCGACCAGCGCTGCCCAGGCGATCAGGTAGAGGATTGCTTCTGCCATGGTGGACCCCGTCTTGGATGGCCCGGGTGGGCCGGCAGACGCAGTAAACCATGGGTTACCTTTGCGGTCAACAAAAAGTTACATGAACTGCAAAAAAGTGCCCGGGAGGTCCCGGGCGTCTGTTAGTCGCCGATCTGCGCCTTAACCATGTCCGCTCTGATCGAATCGATTGCCTGCTGCTGTACATCCAGTAGCGACTTGCACTGCATGCCTTGGGTGTTCACGTAATCGTAGTCACCGCGCTCAGCGGCCGACATCAGGCGCAGCTTCATGGCTTCACGGCGCGGGGCGACCATGGGCAGCCACGCTTTGTATCTGGCGGCCTTCCCGCCTTCCACTGCGTGGATGTTCGCGTGTAGCCAAAGGGCTGCGGTCTGCGCTCCATTTCCCATGTTGCTGAGTTGTTCTGCCGAAGCGGGGTTGCCAGCTTGGTGCTCGAGTTGCGCTAGGTAGTCCCACAGCCCTGCGCAATCCGCGAACTCGTTGGCCCGTGTCTTCCCATCCTGAACCGTCTGCTGATCCGCTACTGATAGGGGAGGGAGTGCCAATGCGGCGATGAGTGGTAGAAGGGTGATCATTAGGTTAACCGTAGCGTGAGCGTAGAAGGCCGGCATCCTCGAAAGAGACCCCGTCGCGCATGCAATCCTGTGCGCGCTCCAAGTCCTGATGCAGCTGAATCAGATCGTCATCGGGCAGCTGCTCGACGCCCATGTAGCCGAAGCAGGCCTGGTCAATGAGCAGTTGCATAGGCTGCCCCCAGCGTCGTTTGAAGTGCCTGATCATGCGGATATGGGACTCGCGGAGCACCACGTCCATCCGAAAGCCATCCTTCTGCGCGAAGGCCTTCCCAGTTGGTACGACTCGTAATGTGGGCTTCTTCGTATCACTCACCCTCAGTACCGAGGCTCTAGCCGCTAGACGCTGTGCGAGCTCCTCGAACTTGCTGTTCTTGTCCATCCGCGCCACCCCTGATCTTCTTTGCCAGAATCTTCGTTAGGTCGAACACGTTGTTCGTCGGCGCATCGCCACCGAACTGTTCGACCACCTCGTACGCGGTCTCCAAGAGCACGGGGTCGCTGATCCAATCCCCTGGATCTCCTGTGAACTCTAGGTAGTGCCGAAGCACGTCGACCGAGGCGGCAAGCTTCACAAAATCCGGTCGCGTGGCATGAGACGCCGTTGACTCCGCCGCATTACGCGGTCCATCGCCTGACGACAGCCACCGGGGGTTCACTCCGAAATATCGGGCCCACTCTGTGAGGAACACCCCGTTAGGTGTCTGGTTCTGCCCCTTTTCCAGACGGCCCACGTACTGCTTCGTGGTTCCGACGATGTCGGCCATCTGCTGCTGGGTTAGTTGCCTGCTCTTCCGCAGGTCTTCGAGACGGGCGCCAATGCTCATGTAACGAATGATTGACGGAAAGTTGGAAATCATGGTTGACGACTCCCGGTAACCGATGATTTACTCTTCGGCATGAACCCGACCCTCGCTAGCGCCAAAGCCGCCCTCGGCATCGAAACGAACGCCGAGTTCGCCCGATTCCTTGGCCTTCCCCGACAGTCCATGACCGGACGGGATGAAGCCAAGCCCATTCCCGATGCCTGGTGCTGGAAGGCGGCCCAGAAGCGGCCCGACCTGTTCGCGCCCGCGCCCGCGCCCAAGGGCAAGCGGCGTAAGGCAATCCGCGCTTCCGACTCGGCCACAGAATCGGCCGGAACGGAGGCCTGAATGTTCAAGTCTCCATTCGCCGCCGGCGTTGTATGGGGCTTGGGTGTCAGCTGCCTCTACATCATTCCCATCACCTTCGCGACGTTGACTGACACCGGCCTCTACGGCTTCGGCGGCTGCGTGGCCGTGATGCTGCTTGTCGCCGCAGCGATCGCAGAGATCCGCGCACGCAAAAAGGGGGGCAACTCCTAATGCCCGTCCTCGCTCAGCAGCTTCGCCAACTCCTTCTCCAGCGCCGCCACCAGGTGCGAGGCCATCTCGTAGTTGTGCCGGTTGCTTCCCTTCCACGAATCGCGCTCGGCGCGGGCACGTTCCAGCTTTCGCTGGGCTGCTTCGATCTGCTCGGTGGTTGCCATGTGTGAAAAGACCTCGGATCTGTTGGAAGCCTCGCACCGCCGGATGCTGGCGTGGTGCGACGCGAATGGTGGCATGCCCGAAGGCTACGCCGAGTCGGCCCTGGCCGAGATCGCATTCTGGCGCAGCGTCGAAGCGCACACGAGCGTCGAGTTCGCAGCCTCCATGTTCGGCCAGTGGCAGGACGAGCGCCTGTCGGTATCCGATGGCACCTGACATGGCTACCTCACACCGGCCTGGTGGGGAAGGGCACAACCACGCCCACCGCACCGGCCGCCATCGGCTCGCGCTTCTTCCGCTTCAGCGGTCGCACGCGGGTCTTTTCCCCCGCCCTTACGAGGGCAAAGCACCGCCCACCGGTCCAGATCATCTGGACGACGTTTCCGTGGGCATTCCGCAGTGAACCGGGCATCGGGGCCTTCCGTTGTGGTGGGCCTCCATTTCCGCCCCCAACCCCCTGGCAAGAAAAGGCAAATCATGGAAATCACTGACAACCTGACGGATCCAACTGGACGGCTTCACCTGGGTATCTGCGTGACCCGGAAACCGAAGGACGCGCCGCTGCAGGTCGTGCGGCAAATCGAGACCCCGGACCAGGCGCTGGCCATCGCGATGAAGGCCGGCGACCACAAGCTGGCGAACGTGGCCGCTGCCATCGGCAAGTCGGAGAGCTACGTGTCGCGCATGCGCCGCGGCATGCGTCCGATCCCGCGCCGGCTTGTAGGTCCTCTGTGCGCTGCGACGGAATCGAACCTGCTGCGCCAGTTCTTCGACCTGCAGGCTGCCATGGAGCCGCCGTGCTGGCGCTCGGAAGTGTCGCGCCTGGCCGGGATGCTGAGGGGCGCATGAGTACCGACGCGCGTCTCAGCACGGGTTTGCCCGGCCACCCGAAGACGAAAAAGCTGGTTCGTCGGCTCGGTCCTGCCGCTGGCTGGTCGCTGGTGTGCCTGATCCTGTGGGCGCGCGCCAACCGGCCGGATGGCGATCTGGAAGGGATGACCGCCGAGGACATCGAGTTGGCTGCGGACTGGGCTGGCGACAACGACGCGCTCGTGCGTGAGCTGGCCTCGGTCGGATTCCTAGATGGCAGCGATGGCGCCTACCACCTGCACGACTGGGCCGAGCATCAGCCTTGGTCAGCTGGCGCTGAGGCCCGTTCGGAGAAGGCGAAATGGGCTGCACTCTGCCGTCGGCACGGTAGGCAAGAAGCATCGCAGCTGATGCCAGAGTATGCGGCCAAGCTGCTACAAGCACAGAACGAGCAGGGCAGTGGTCTGCCAGTAGCAGGTGGAACTATGCCACTAGCAGATTCTGGCACTGCCCCGTCTCCGAATCCGTCTCCGTCTCCGAATCCGTCTCCAAAAGAAGAAGAACCTCCCCATACCCCTCCGGCTGCCGCCGAAGGGGCGAAGCCAGGGCGGAAGAAGCGGGAGAAGATCACCTTCGCTGCCTTCCTCGACCAGTGCCAGGACGCCGGCGAATCGGCCATCCCGAGGACGGACCCGATCTTTGCCTTCGCCCGTGATGCTGGGATCCCGAAGGATTTCCTGCACCTGGCGTGGCGAGAGTTCGCTGGCAGACACCGCGACAGCGGCAAGATGCAGAAGGACTGGCGCGCCCACTTCCGCGATGCCGTTCGCCGTAACTGGTTCAAGCTCTGGTGGTTGCCGCCTGCAGGTGGTTGTGAGCTGACCACGGCCGGCGTGCAGCTGGCCCGTGAGCGTGATGCCGAGAAGGCCCGTGAGCAGGAGCAGGCCGCATGAGCGCCCAGCCTGCCTACCGTGACGACTACGCCTACCTGCCAGTGCCGCCGCACTCGATCGACGCTGAGCAGTCCGTCCTGGGCGGCCTGATGCTGGCGCCGGAAGCGCTGCGCGATGTCCGCGACCTGCTGACCGAGCGGGACTTCTACCGCCGCGATCACCAGCTGATCTGGCACGCCATCTGCGATCTGGCCGACCGTGAACAGCCCTTCGACACGGTGCTGCTGATCAACTGGTTCGAGAACCAGCGGCAGCTGGATTTGGTGGGCGATGGCGCGTACCTGGTCGAGCTGGCCAGCACCACGCCGTCTGCGGCCAACATCCGCGGCTATGCCGAGGTCGTGCGCAACAAGGCGCTGCTGCGCGGCGTGATCGAGCGCGCGACCGAGATCACCAACGACGCCTACGGCACGGCCGACGAGGACGCCGATGCGCTGGTGGCCAGCGCCACCGCCAAGTTCGCCAACCTCAGCGTGCAGTCGGGCGGCAACGGTGGCCTGGTGATGGTGCGCAGCGATCTGCAGGGCATGTGGGAGGAAATGGAGGCCCGGTTCGAAGGCACCGCCGACCTGGGGCTAGTCCCGCCGTGGCAGAACGTGGCCAGGAAACTGCCCGGTCTGGAACCCACCGACCTGATGATCCTCGCGGCTCGGCCGTCGATGGGGAAGACGGCCAACATGCTGGAGTGGGTCTACAGCGTGGCGGCGCAGGGCAAGCACGCTGCGGTGTTCAGCCTGGAGATGGCCCGCCGGCAGCTGCTGGCGCGGCTGATGAGCATGCATTCGGGCGTGCCGCTGTCGCGCATGCGGGTGAAGGGCGAACTGACCAACGACGACTGGCACAAGCTGAGCATCGCTCGGAACTTCCTGCATGGCCTGCCGCTGGCGATCGATGATTGCGGCTCGCTGCCGGTGGATTCGCTGGTGGCGCGCGCGTCCCGCATGCACGCCAAGGTGAAGGGCGGGTTGGGCGTGGTCGCGGTCGACTACCTGCAGCTGCTGTCAGGGCCGGCCAAGGCCGGTAACCGGACCGAGGAAGTCTCCTACATCTCTCGCACGTTGAAGAAGCTGGCCAAGACGCTGGGCTGCCCGGTGATCGCGCTGTCGCAGCTCAATCGGTCGCTGGAAACGCGCACCGACAAGCGCCCGGTGATGGCCGACCTGCGCGAGTCGGGCGGCATTGAGCAGGACGCCGACGTGATCGCCTTCATCTACCGCGACGACTACTACACGAAGGATGCCTGCGGCGCTCCCGGCATCTCGGAATTCATCCTGGCCAAGAACCGGCAGGGTGAGACCGGCACCGCCTACCTGCGGCATCACCTGGAGTGCAGCCGATTCGAGAACTACCACGGCGAGAAGCCGAACTATTCGCTCAAGACCGTGCTGCGCTATGCAGACGATGACAGCGGCGGATTCGACGCGCCGCGCGATCGCCGCAGGAGCGGCAAGGACATGGCAACCGGAGAGCGTGCATGACACCGAACGAGAGGGCGAACTGGTGCATTCAGCAGGCCGAGGAAATCGAGGCAGGCCTGCAGCCGGTGGATGCCGATCTAGATCTGATCCCCATCGGCTACGCGATCGCCGGCTGGTGCAGGGGTATGGCCACCGCCTTGGCGACGGAAGAGGAACGCGCCGCATGAACCTGGGAACCTTCATTCTCCGCGCAGGCAATGCGCGTGACCGAATGGCCGCTGCATGGCGCTTCGCCTGCCAGTTCCTGGAGCTGGGGCAGGACGTGTGCGTGACCGTCAAGGAACACAAGCCGAGCCGTAGCCTGGAGCAGAACGCCATGTTCCACGCCATCTGCGGCGAGCTGGCCACCCAGCTGAAGTGGGCCGGCCGCTACATCGATGCCGAGGGCTGGAAGCGCCTGCTGGTCGACGCCTGGGCGCGCGAGTCCAACCGCCAGCAGGGCGACGTGGTGCCGTCCCTCGACGGCGCCAGCATCGTGAACCTGTCCATCCAGACCCGGCGCATGACCGTGGGGCAGATGGCCGAGCTGATCACCTTCGCGCAGGCCTGGGCCGTGGACAACAACGTGCGCCTGAGCGACCAAGCTCCCCGACGATTGCAGAGGTATGCGGCATGAAGCGCGGACGCAGCACCAGCAAGCCCACCGTTGAGCAGCAGCAGCGCATGGACGCCATCAAGGACATTGGTTGCGTGGTCGCCTACGCCCTGGGCCTCGGCTACATCCCCTGCGACGTGCACCACCTGACCGTCGGCGGCAAGCACGGTCAGAAGCGGCGAGGCCACGACTTCACCATTGGACTGAACCCGTGGTCGCACCGCGGTGAGCCCTTCGGCGGCATGGACGCGGACACCTGCGAGCGCCTGTTCGGCCCGTCCTACGCCAAGCAGCCGCGCCGGTTCCGCCAGGAGATCGGCAACGACGACTACCTGCTGGACCTGCAGAACACCGCGCTCGATCAGTACTGGGGGAGGGTGCGGCCATGGCGCGCAGCCTGACCTTCGGCATCGACCCGGGCCTGAGCGGAGCCATTGCCACGCTGGTGGACGGCGAGGCCGGGCCGGTGATCGACACCCCCACCATGGAAGTGGACGGCCACACCGAGCTCGACGCGCGCGCCATGGCGATGTTCATACGGGCCGCAAAGGAAATGAACCCTGGCGCCCACGTCTCGGCCTGCATCGAGCGCGTGCGGGCCATGCCGGCCAAGGGCCGTAAGCAGGGTGCGCAGTCATCCATGAATTTCGGCGACACCTACGGCAAGGCCAAGGCCGTGCTGGAGCTGCTCGGCATTCCCACCGCCAGAGCGGAGCCCGCCAGCTGGAAGCGGTCGTTCGGTCTGCTGAAGCAGGAGAAGGACGCCGCTCGCGTGCTGGCGATCAGCCGGTTCCCCTCCGCAGCGCCGTCTCTGCGCCGCAAGAAGGATAACGGCCGCGCCGACGCGCTGCTGATTGCCCTTTGGTTCGAGAACACCCACCTGGCCTCGCACATCACCGACGAGGCCTCAGCCTGATCCCGACGAACCCCACCGGGGGAACGACCATGCGCAAGAAGACCGACAACCAGACGACCAGGCAGGCGGCACCGCACCGGCAGTTCCGCCGGTCAGCGGTCAGCCTTGCCGTGGCCAGCGAGGCGGACGTGCTGGTGGTGGCCAGGAAGGTGCTTTCCCGCGTGCGCGACATCCGCAACGCCCAGGGCGAGGGTAGCTATGTCTTCGGCGACCCTGCCTGCTGCATCTTCGCCCTGCGCATCGGCTCGGCAGCAGGGGAGGGCATGTTGCGGGAGCACCCCGACTGGCTGTTCGGGCTCTACGGCGCCGACACCGCCGACGGCAAACGGGTCAGTTTCCCCAGCCCGGAGCAGATCGCCGAGGACCTGCGGGAGCACTACGGCTGGGAGCAGCCAGAGCCCATCCGCTGGCCGATGCAATTGGAATTGTTCGCTGCTGCCTGATCGCCATTGATCGGAATGCTCAGGCTGGGATAACAGCAGCATGAGCGACCGCCAGACGCCATCCAGTCAGGAAGCCACCCGGGGCGAGTACCGGGACGACCAGCACGCAGGTGTCGACAACAGCGTGCAGCCGACACGGGGAATGCCGCGTTGCGGCGGCCATGGGGACTTGCCTCTCCATGGTGACGTTCATGCCCTCGGGAATCGGCAGCCTTGCCCGCAGGGGGCGAGCTGATGCCCCGCAAGAAGCCAGAAGCGCCTAAGGCCAAACCGGCCAAGAAGGCCGCAAAATCCCCTTCGAAGGGGGGCAGGCCCACCAAGTACCGCGCGGAGTTCACGCGCCAGGCCGCACTGCTGGGCCGTAGGGGCTGCACCGACCCGGAGGTGGCGGAGTTCTTCGGCGTAGCCCTGTCCACGGTCAACCTGTGGAAGATCAAGCACCCCGAGTTTTCGGAAGCCCTAAAGCTGAGTAAGGCCGAGGCTGACCTGCGGGTGGAGCGCGCCCTGTTCGAGCGGGCAACCGGCTACCGCTGCCGAGAGGACGACGTCCGGGTGGTGGAAGGGGAGGTGGTGGTCACCTCGACCGACAAGCAGTACCCCCCGGACACCACCGCAGCGATCTTCTGGCTGAAGAACCGCAGGCCAGGCAGCTGGCGCGACAAGCCAGAGGGCGAGGATGACGGCGATACACCAGCACCGGTCGCGGTCACGGTGAACGTGGTCAGCGGGCGCCGCCGGAATGCCAACCCTTAACGAACCGCAGGCCGCGTTCCTGCAGCTGCCGCACAAGTTTCGCGCCTTCGTGGGTGGGTTCGGCTCGGGCAAGACCTGGGTTGGCTGTGGCTCGCTGTGCAGCCACGTGTGGACGCATCCGCGCGTGCCGGCCGGCTACTTCGCGCCCAGCTATCCGCAGATCCGCGACATCTTCTATCCGACCATCGAGGAAGTGGCCTTCGACTGGGGGCTGCGCGCGCGCATTGTCGAGTCGAACAAGGAGGCCCACCTGTACTCAGGCCGCCAGTACCGCGGCACGATCATCTGCCGGTCGATGGACAACCCGGCCAGCATCGTCGGCTTCAAGGTCGGCAAGGCCCTGGTCGATGAGATCGACACCCTGAAGAAGCGGAAGGCCCAGGACGCCTGGCGCAAGATCATCGCCCGCCTGCGCGTGAAGGCCGACGGCCTGCAGAACGGCATCGATGTGACGACCACCCCCGAGGGGTTCAACTTCGTCTACGAGCAGTTCCACCAGCTGCCCAGCGAGAACCCGAAGCTGCAGGCGCTGTACGGCCTGGTGCACGCCAGCACCTACGACAACGAGGCCAACCTGCCCGACGACTACATCCAGTCGCTGTTCGAGAGCTACCCGCCGCAGCTGGTGCAGGCCTACATCGATGGGATGTTCGTCAACCTGACCACCGGGTCTGTGTATCCGGCGTTCTCCCGCACCGCCAACAACACGACGGCCGAGATCCAGGACGGCGAGGCGCTGCACATCGGCATGGACTTCAACGTGCTGAACATGACGGCCATCATCTGCGTGATCCGCGACGGCGAGCCGATGGCGCTGGCCGAGCTGACCGGCATCCGCGACACACCGGCGATGATCCAGGCGCTGCGGGACCAGTACGGCGGTCACCGCATGACGATCTACCCGGACGCCAGCGGCGACAGCCAGCACACCAACAACGCCAGCACGTCCGACCTGGGCCTGATCCGCGCCGAAAGGTCGATGACCATCGTGGTGCCGGCGGCCAACCCGCGCATCCGCTCGCGGGTGGTAAGCGTCAACGCCATGATCCTCAACGCCAAGCGCAGCCGTCGCTTCCTGGTGAATGTGCGTAACTGCCCGAAGCTCACCGAGGCGCTGGAGAAACAGCCTTACGACGCCAACGGGCTGCCCGACAAGACGACCGGTTTCGACCATCCGCCGGACGCACTGGGCTACTTCATCCACAGCAAATTCCCCGCCGCAGTGAGCGCGCGCGACCGACCGTCCATTGAACGGCCTCGGGTGCTGGTGCCCCATAGCCGCCAGTGGTTGGAGCACTCCGACCAGCCCTCACTCGCCGAACGTAGGAGATCCGCCCTGTGACCATGCCCACCGCCGACAGCTTCAACGACGCACTGGCGGCCGAGCAGGCAGCCGACGCAGAGCGCGAGGCGCAGGCCCAGGCGCTGGCACAGGAAGAGGCAGACGTAGCCAACTGGCACAAACGCATCAAGGAGTCGCGCGAGTTCGACAAGCACGCCCGGAAGGGCTACGCGCTGGACCGTCGCTACTGCCGCAACCAGGTCGATCCGGTCTATGACGTGAGCGTGCCGATCGCCGGCACCTACGTGAACCTGCTGACGTCGTTCCTGTACGCGCGCGACCCTGAGCCCGCCGTGCAGCCCGCCGAGTCGGTCGGCTCCAGCCGGGTGAAGCTGGCCAAGCAGGTCGGCCGCACGCTGGAGATCGTCATTGCCTCGCTGTGGAAGCGTGGTCGCCTGAAGCACGCTGCCGACGCCATGGTGCGTTCGGGCCTCAGCATCGGCATCGGCTGGATCAAGGCGGCATGGCACCGCGAGACCGAGCGCGACCCTACCACCGATCAGCGCATCGCCGACCTGCGCGCCAAGCTCGAATCCCTGGCCCTGATGGAAAGCGAGCTGGCCGAGGGAAACGCCGCCAACCCGGACCTGCTGAAGTCTCAGTACGAACAGCAGATGCAGACGCTGGAATCCCAGGTCGAGCACATCATCTACAACGGCCTGGTCTTCGACTTCGTGCGCGGCGAAGACATCCAGGTCTCCATGGACGTGGCCACGCTGAAGGACTACGCCATCTCGCCGTGGATTGCCCACCGCACCTTCATGCCGTACGACAAGGCGCAGGCCACGTTCCCGGAGCTGCGCGACGATCTGGGGAAGGCCGAGGCCTACTACCACGTGCAGCCCGAGAGCCGCGCGCGCGAGGATGGGTTCGCCCCGGCCGACGGCGTGGTGAGCGACAGCGACGCCGAGGTGTTCCGCAGCGCCACGGCAGCGGGGCAGGGCAGTGATGCCGGCCCACGCTTCCTGTGCGTCTGGGAGGTGTGGGACCTGACCACCAACCTGGTGCACACCATCACGCCCGGCCTGCGCCGCAACCTGCGCCAGCCGTATACCCCTGACCAGCGCAGTACGCGCTTCTACCCCTTCTTCCAGTGGGCGCCGCTGTGGGTAGATGGGGAGCGGCATCCGCAGTCGCTGGTGGACCGCTCACGCGCCCTGCTGGACGAATACAACCGCACCCGCACGAACTATCGGGAGCATCGCCGTCGCGCCATCCCGAAGCTGGGCTTCGACCGTGGTGCTGTCGAGCCGGACGACGCAGCGAAGCTGGAGGGCGCTGGCATCGGAGAGATGGTCGGCTTGGACCTGAAGGGCTTGCCCGCCACCAGCGTGCTGTTCCCCATCCAGTACAACCAGATCGACGCCGCGCTGTACGACACCGCGCCCATCCGCGCCGAACTGGAACTGATCTGGGGCATCCAGGAGGCGCTGTCCTCCAGCATCCAGACCGCGAAGACGGCCACCGAGGCCGACATCCAGCAGCAGGGAACCGAGTCGCGCCTGGGCTACAGCCGCGACAGCCTGGACGATGTGCTGGGCGAGGTCGCGCAGTACACCGCCGAGGAAGCCATGTCACCCGCCGGCCTGTCGCCGGAAGAGGTGAGCGACATTGCCGGGCCAGAGGCGCTGTGGTTCAACGCGACCCTGCCGGAGCTGGTCACCGCGCTGCTGAACGTCGACATTCGCGCGGGCAGCTCGGGCCGCCCGGCGTCCAACCTGCGCCGGCAGCAGTGGGGCGCGATCCTGCCGCAGCTGCAGGAGGCCGTCGTCACCATCGGTCAGATGCGCGGCGCAACGCCGTTCGACATTGCCAACAGCCTGGAGCAGCTGATGGTCGAAACCATCGAGCGCACCGGCGACACATCGATCGACGCCTACACCTTTATTCCGCAGGTGCCGCAGGTTGCGCCTGGCGCCGTTATCGACGCGCCAGCCATGCCCGGCATGCCGCCTGCTGACCCGATGCAAGCCCTTCCGCCGGCCGAAGCGCCGGCACCCACCGCAGCACCAGCGGGCGGCGTTGTCGCCCCGCCTCTCTGACCACAGGAGCAGACCATGAATGAACAACGCACCAGTCTTCCCGCATCCGAATTCACCTTCGGCCTCGATTTCGGCGGTGCACTGGACCACCTGAAGAAGGGCCGCCGCCTGGCGCGTGATGGCTGGAACGGCAAAGGCATGTTCGTCTACCTGGTCCCGCCGGCAAGCTATGCCGTGCAGACGGGCGCGGCAAAGGCGCACTTCGGCGAAGGCTCGATGGTCCCGTACAACGCCTACTTCGCCATCAAGAACGTCAACGACACGGTCAGCACGTGGGTGCCCAGCGTCAACGACTGCTTGGCCGATGACTGGTATGTGCTGCGCGATGAAGACGTCCAGCTCCCCGATCACCCTGGCCTGGGCTGATCGCCCGAGCCACGCCACCCGCCGCCAACTGAGGTTCCACCATGCACATCGAAGATCCGAACACCCCGGCCACGCCGGACACCACCCCGACCGACGTCCAGCCGGCCGACACTGGCGCACCGCCGGTTGCCGACGGCGGCGATACGCCGCAGCCCGCTGCTGCTGAGCTGGATGCATTCTCGGCTGGCGTTGAAGCCGCACGCGAGCAGGAGGCCCGCGAGGACCTACTGCCCGGTGATGCCCCAGCGGCAGCGGATGGCCAGCAGCCACAGGACGGCACACCGGCCACGCCGGCCGCCGCCGAGCCGAACGCACCGCCAGCCAATGAGCAGCCGCCGGCACAGCCCGCACATCCGCAGCAGCCGACCGTGGAGGACGAGGTAAAGCAGCTGGGCCTGAAGGAACGCGCGGCCGAGCGCTTCCAGGAGCTGCACACTCAGGCCCGCGACGCCCGCGAGCGGGTCAGCCAGTGGGAGGAAACGGTCCAGAGCACCGGGGCCACGCCGGAGCAGTTCGGGGGCGCACTGCGTTACCTGTCCGACATCAACTCGGGCGACCCAAAGCGCATGGCAGACGCCTACGAGCGCATGCAGGGCGAGCTGCAGTGGCTGGGCCAACAGCTGGGCCGCGAGGCGCCTGGCTTCGATCCGCTGAGCGCCCACCCGGACCTGGCCGGCCGCGTCACCTCTGGTGACATCACCCGCGACGTGGCGTTGGAACTGGCCCAGCACCGGCAGACGGGCCAGCTGCAGCAGAACCACACCCAGGCGCAGCAGGATCGCCAGCAGCAGGATCTGCAGTACCAGCAGGGGATCGCATCGGTGCAGGCGCTGGGGACGCATCTGCGCGCTGGTGATGCCCTGTTCGATCAGAAGCTGGCGCTGCTGGCGCCGACGATCGACATCATCCAGCGCACGCTGCCGCCGGCGCAGTGGCAGACCGAGATCCATCGCGCTTACCTGGCCCTGCCGGCCACCGCGGTTGCCGCGCCAGCTGCAGCGGCACCTGTCGCCCGCAGCGCACCGAACCCGATCCGGGCGAACTCCGCCGCGCCGGTGGCGCCGCAGATCACGCCCGAGAACGCGTTCGACATCGGCGTCCAGGCGGCCAGGGCACGCGGGCTGTAACAGAGAAGGGGCCTTCCGGCCCCTTTCTCTTTAATCGACCTTCGGAATCGAAACCACACTGAAAAGTGGCTCTTCCCCGATCTGTCGACCGTCCGGCCGGATCAGCCATGCCGACCACGCAGTGAATCGCCGGCGGCATCCAGACAGCCCGTTGCCCCTACTCATTTTCCCGTCGAGCGAGATAACTGCGTCGCCGTTGCCGCGCTGGGCGTAGATGGCGAACTCTTCGCCGATGATGATCGAAGCGTTCCAGTACCCCTCTTGCCGGTCCACGGTCGCATCGATTCCGGCCACCCGGATCTCCACCTGAAACTCGCCCCCCACGTAGGTGACGGTTCCGTTCTCTCGGGGGGAGAACACGCCGGTTTGATCGCCTGTCAGGCAGATAGCCGAAAGGCCTCCGCCTTGGCCTTGGTTGGCGTCGACGGACATGAACCACTGGCCGTTGTTGCGGTAGAAGCGTCCTGCTGGCACTTCCGATGCTTCAGCCACGAAGAACGCGGTTACGGGAAAGCTCATTCCATTGCCCCTTTTGGTGTAGCCGGCTTGCCCCGGCTCGGCGAGTGTACCGCCAGCGCCCATTGACGCGCCCACCAGCGCTGGCATCTTGACCACCGAGCGGCACACCAGCCGCCCCGCGTGTGACGTAAGCCGGGTTCGCCGCCGGTAGCGCTGTAACGAGCCTCGCGCCCTCGGAACGCGGAAAGACCCTCAGCCCTCGCGGGCTGGCCATCTTTCCTTCCGAGGCCACTCCTATGCCGCTTACCGCCGCACAGCTGCTGTCTGGTGCCAATACCCAGATGCAGTCCTACGCCAACAACGACCCCATCGACCAGTTCACCACCCAGCGACCGCTGGCCAACTGGCTGATCCAGAACCGCCAGGATTCGATCTTCGGCAACGGCGTCTTCAACGAGAAGATCCGCTACACGAACGACTCGAACTACCAGAACTACACCGGTGACGACCAGGTCACCTACAACCGCAAGAAGACCGTGCGTCTGGCGCCGTTCCAGGCATACGAGGCCTTCGACGGCTTCACCCTCAACGAAACCGAGCTGGCCAACAACGGCATCATCCTCACCGATGACCGCAATGCGGTCATGACCGAGGCCGAGAAGATCCAGATCGTCAACATCCTCCAGGAGAACTGGACCACCCTGAAGGATGGTTTCCAGGAGAACTGGGACATCGAAGTGCACCTGGACGGCGCCACCAACCCGAAGGCTGTTCCGGGTCTGGACGCGCTGGTCAGCACTACCCCGACCGTGGGTACCGTCGGCGGCATCGATCGCGCGGCCACCCCGTACTGGCGCAATTGGGCCGACATCGGCATCAGCACCGCCACCGCCGGCAACCTGATCTCGCACCTGGAAACTCTGTGGCGCAAGTCCATCGCCTACGGAAAGTTGGGTGCACCCGACTTCATCGTGGTCGGCTCGGACATGTACGACGCCATCCAGGCGGACGCGCTGAAGGTCATGAGCCGCCAGATCACCATGGGCACTTCGGCCACCGGCGGCGTCACCCTGGACCCGTCCACCAAGGCGCTCGCCTTCAAGGGCGTGCCGGTGGTGTGGGATCCGACCTTCGACGCCCTGGACGATCTGCTGGGCGCCATCGCGGTGCCGTGGAAGAAGCGCGGCTACTTCCTCAACAGCAAGTCGCTGAAGCTGCGCCCGGTGAAGGGCCGCTGGATGGTCCGCCGCACGCCGCCGCGCGTGTACGACCGCCACACCCACTACTTCGGCATGACGGCGCACTACGGCCTGACGCTGAAGAAGGGCAACAGCAACGCGGTCTTCTCGATCGCCTGACCCCACGCAACGCCGGCGGGGCATTCCTCGCCGGCAGGAGAACGAAATGCCGAACGTGAAGACGCTCCCGACCGGGGGCACCATCGTCAAGCTCAACAAGACCCCGCTGCTGGGCGGCTGGGGCCGCGAAGGCCTGGCCAACCTGGGTGACAACACCACCGTGACCACCGGCGTTCTGCTGCAGGGCCATGAAGCGCCGGCCGACGGCAGCACCCCGGCCGCTGGCAGTTCGGGCTGGTTCACCCTGCTGAGCGCAGCCGCCAACCTGGCGCCGGTGGTCGAGATCGCCGACCTGCCGGACTTCATCCGCACCGGCACCGCCGCAACGGCGCCGATCACCCTGGAGGGCGTGCAGTAATGGCCAAGACCGTATCCCTGCTGTTGCTGACGTTGGTCATCGACCGCGACGCGACCACCAAGCTGCCGGTGCAGATCTTCGACTACGAGCTGCCGATCGTGGAAGAGCTGTATCCGCCCGAATCCATCAGCGAGTCGAAGCGCGAGGCCATCGAGGTCAAGGACTTCGACGTCTCGGAAGTCTTCGCCGGCTTGCAGAACAAGTACGGCCGCACCGCAGAAGGCGCTGAGGCGCTGAAGAACGCGTACCGCAACGAGCGCGAGTTCGCCAAGGCCGTGCAGGCCAGCATCGACTCGGCCAAGGACGAAGCCGAGCAGGTTGACCAGGACGACGAGGAAGACGACGGCCAGCCGACCGAGCTGGAAGCCATCGCCGGAAAGACCGTCGCCGAGATCGAGGCGGCGCTGGACAACCTGACCGACGAGGACCTGCACGAGCTGGCGGCGATCGAGAACGCCCGCGAGAAGCCGCGCAAGGGCGTGCTGGATGCCATTGCTGCGGCGCTGGGCGACCAGGGCAGCGAAACCGTTTAAGTCCGCTGGCGGCGGGCTGGCGGCCGGCCGGGGCGACTCGGTCGGCCGTTTTTCTTTCTGGAGAACGATATGGGCGGCAACAACGCACCGATCATGGTCAACGGCGGTAACGTCTACGACAGCCCGCTGGGGTATGACGCGCCGATCAACTACGACACCGGCCAGGTGAACCTGTCGTCGCTGGGCGTGGAATGGTCCCTGAAGAAGGCACGGCAGGAGGTGATCCGCCGCCTCGGCTTCGTGGTCGAGCCGGTGAAGGTGCAGCGCACGTTCGACCAGCTGCGACAGACGGTATCGACGGCGCTTGGCTTCACCTACGTGGGCACGCCTGCGCCGCGCACGATGGCATCGCTGCGGTTGGATCTTCTGCGTCGGCTCGGCTTCTCTGCTCAGGCCACGGCCGATGCCTGGGCGCCGGGCGTCAAAGAGCTGCTGACCAACTTCCTTTCCGAAGCGCAGGTGGCGCTGCAGCACCAGTACCGGCTGAGCGTCAGCACGCCGCTGGCGCCGTTCCATGACGACGCCGACGTGACCACGCTCGATCCGTGGGCCGTCTTCCTGCTGGCGCTGGCCAACGGCAAGGCCCACCACGGCCAGCAGGACGCGAAGGCCTACTACGACCAGCTGGGCGGCTACATCACCACCGTTGCGAAGTCTGCGGACGTGGACCAGATCATCAACACCGCGCAGGACTCGCTGCTGCAGCGGTATGCAATGGACCGCTACGGCGACGGGAAGGCGCCGCTGGTCGAAGGCGACGACAAGACCCTGATCGACGGCGTGGCCGTGGAAATGCAGGCGATCGCCGATGCGAAGGCAAAGTACGGCCAGAAGGATGCCGAGGCCTACTACAGCCGCCTGCAGGAGATGGCACAGCGTCGGCCGTTCGACCTCGACGCGATGGTCGACAGCTTCATTCGTGACGCTCAGGACCAGCTGTATCAGCAGTACAAGGAGCTGCGCACCGAGCGGTGGTGGACCATCCAGTGCGTGCCGGGCGCCAACCTGTACGACGTGCCGCTGGATCTGGATCAGTACCTGGACTTCCGGCGAATCACCTGGGCGGGCATTCAGGACGACGTGCAGTGGATGCCCCTGATCGAGGGCATCGACCCTGTGCTGTACACCAGCACCTCGCTGAGCAAGCCAGCCTATTACCGGATCACCGGCTGCATCGAGATCTTCCCGGCACCGGACCGCGCGTACACGATCAAGATCCGCGGCCATCTTGGCCTGAAGTGGCTCACTGGTGATGGCGATCTGCTGACGGTCAACAGCCGCGCGGTGTTCCTGCATGCTCTGGCGAACGCGAAGGCGCACTACAAGCAGCCCGACGCCGGCAACTACATGCAGCAGGCCCAGGCCTACGTTCGGCAGCTGATCTCCGGCTCCCACGGCACCCGGCGCTACATCCCCGGCGCGCGGCAGATTCCGCCGGCCCGGCGCCCGATTCCCGTTGGCGGCTGGCCGGAGGGCAACTGATGCGCGCCACCTACCTGACCGCCGTAAAGGCCGGCATCACCCGCCTGCGCGACAAGGGCGGCGCGTCGGAGGATGCGCTGTTCGACCTGCTCAACGGCTACGTGACCGCAGCCCGCACCATCCGTATGCGCCAGGCCGCGCGCATCCAGCTGGACCTGCCGCCCGGCACGATCGGACTGACCTCCTTCAAGGGAGCGTTCGTGGTGTATGCCGACCAGGTGATGCCGGCGGGTCCCGGCTACTCGGTGGTGGTGCTGAGGCATCCGAGCAACGGCGCGGCGACTCTGAAGGAGATCCACTACTCGCTGCCGTACCTGGGATTCCTGTACGTGGTGGCCGAGTTCTCCGATGGGTCGACCTATCACTACTGGCTGGAAGAGGGGAAACCCTGGGCACCTAACACCACGTACCTGCCCGGTGCGCTGGTAAGCCCGACAACGCCCAACGGCCTGGCCTATTCGCTGGTGGGCACCGGTGGTGGCCACGCAACATGGGAGGCCTACGCAGCACGCACGGTGGGTAACGTGGTGGTGCCGTCGGCCAACAACGGCTTCAAGTACACGGTCAGCTCGGTGAGCGGTGCCAACGCGCGCTCCGGCGACACCGAACCGCAGTGGCCGGCAACAGCCGGCGGCACCGTGAACGAGGACGTGCCACTGGAGAACCCGTTGGGGAACGTTGGCAGCGGCACGGCCGGCGGCTCGGTTCCGCAGTGGACTGCTGCCAAGCAGGCGGCCAAGGGCGATCTGATCAGGCCGGTGAACCTGCCCAGCCCGACGGCGACGGCTCCAATCAACGGCAACTTCACCGACGGCAACACCGGCTGGGATCTGGAAGGCGGTGCGCACATCGTTGCGGGCAAGCTGGAGCTGCCCGGGCGAATCAGCGATGGCGCCGCCGTGAACCAGGCGCGCTTCGTCGTCGCAGATGGCGGATCACTCACCGCGAACTGCCTGATCGAGCAGGGACCGGCCAAGGCTGGCGCGACGCGCGGCTGGGTGGAGGTCCGGTGGTACGACAAGGACGACGTGATGATCTCCTACACGCAGGGGAACATCGTCAGCAGCGATGCGGCGATCTCCACTGCGGTGTCACCGAAGCCTGCAGGTGCTTCGTACGCCCGCGGCGTCATCGCACTGTGGTCGGTGGGTGACCATGATCACGTGACCGGCGCTGACAACCTGACCGTCAGCGGCGCGGTGAACGGCCTGCCTGCGGGCCTTGTCTACCGCGCGGTGCAGGACGTGGTGGCGCACACCGGCGCCACTGAACCGGCCTGGCCGAACATCCTCGGCAAGCGTGTGGTCGATGGCGGCGTGACCTGGGAGGCGATGGCGATTACCCGCGTGACGTGGACTGCGTCTCCGCTGTACGTCAGCGGCAGCAGCGAACCGGCATGGCCAACCAACGTCGGCGGCACCGTGGTGGACGGCAGCGTGACCTGGCAGGCCGTGAGCCGGCGGGTAGAGGACCCGAACTGCCCGAACAGCAAGGTGGTGCTGATCGGTGCCTCGAAGGTCTTCGCCGGCGATGGCGACACCGTGCCCTACAGCGCAACCGTGGCGCCGAAGGACTGGAGTAGCGCCAACGATGCAGGGTTCCTCCCCACTGGCCTGCAGAACTACGGCGCGAACCCAGTGGCAGCGATGGGGCTCTATCGCGGCAACCTGACCGTCTTCAACGCCGAGGCATTCCAGCTGTGGCAGATCGATGAAGACCCGGCCAGCATGTCGCTGCTCGACGCGCTGCCGGTGGGTAGCACCCAGCACCGCGCCATCGCAGCCGTCGGCAACGACCTGTTGTTCCTGGCCAGTCAGGGCGTGCGCAGCGTGGGTATCGCCGCCAGCAGCACCAACTTCCAGGCTGGCGACGTGGGCATGCCGATCGACCCGCTGGTGCAGGCGTGGCTGGCCCAGCCTTCAGTGGTGCCGCGCGGACTGTACTTCCCGGCTGCCGGCCAGTACTGGCTGATGTTCGCGAAGGACGGCCAGACAGAGGTGTTCGTCTACACCATGACCCAAATCGGGCAGGTGGGCGCCTGGTCGCGGTACCTGCTGCCTTTCGAGGTCCACACGTGGACTATCCAAGGCGACTCCCTCTATCTGCGTTCGGCCAACCGCATCTACCGCATGGTGGACGGCGCGATCGGGGACGAGCTTTCCCCGGGCGTGTTCACCCCGTTCCAAGGCGTCATCCAGTGGCCGTGGCTGGACTTCGGCCCGGCAGGCGTCACGAAGATGCTCTATGGCTTCGAGGTGGTGGGGCGGGGCAAGGTCGGCATCCAGGTCGGCTTCGACCAGACCAACGGCGGGGCGTTCACCCCTGCATACCAGGTCGACCCGGACACGCTCACCGGTGGGCCTGTCCCAATGTCGATGGCAGCGCCGACGTTCGCGGTGCGGCTGGTCTACGACGGCACCGAGGCGTGGCAGTGGAATGCTTTCGGCTTGTACCTGCAGGACTTCCGCCCGATGGCGTGACCATTGATCAAGGGGGGTAGGAAGTCAGCATTTCGGCATGATTTCCCCCCGTCTCCCCCGCAATGTTGTGCCCTGTCGGCCACTCCACCTGGTGGTGCTGGCCGACATCCTTCGGCACGAAGAGCAGCGCCAGTTCCGGGCCGTCTTGGGCGGCACCGCCTACAGTCCCGACACCGCTGCACACGCCCTGGTGAACGCCTGGGCCACTTCTTCCCCGTATGCCCTCACCGTTCTGCGCGCCGACGGTACGCCGGCTGCCGCTGGTGGATTCGAGCCGGTCGGCCCGGGCACCTGGCAATCGTGGATGGTTGGCACGGAACAGGGCTGGGCCGAGCAGTGGCGCTCCATGACGAAGGCCAGCCGCTGGCTGATCGACCAGCTGTTCGAGGCCGGCGCGCGGCGGCTGCAGGTCAATGCTCTGGCTGACCGCTTGGCGGCCATCGAGTGGTTCGAACGATCGCTGGGGATGCAGGACGACGGTGTCTGGAGCGGGCAGGGCGCCAACGGCGAGGACATCGCTCACTTTTCACGCATGCGAGGTGCCTGATGGGCGGTAGTAGCGGAAGCAAAGCGGCCAATGCCGCATCACAGACCGAGGCTTGGCGAACCTCGAACATCAATCGCGCTACCGACCAGGTGAACCGGCTGTACAGCGCACCCTCGCGCCAGGCCGGTTACGACGACTTCCTGGGCGCCACTCGGGATTTCTACGGCGGCGAGCTGGCGCGGCAGAAGGAACAGGCAGACAGAAGCCTGAAGTTCGCGATGGCCCGCAGCGGCCTCGCCGGTGGATCTGCATCCATCGACGCCAACCGCCGCTTGGGCGAGGACTATCAGCGCGGCGTGCTGGATGCCGAGCGTCTGGCGCAGGGAGCGCTGGCCGACCTGAAGGCCTCGGACGAGACCTCACGCCAGAACCTGCTGTCGCAGGTCGCCGGCGGAATGAGCCTGACCAGCGGCGCCACGCAGTCGGCGCAGGCGCTGCAGGGCAACCTGCAGGCCGCGCAGGGCCGGCTGCGGGCGGAGAACCTGGGCGACATCTTCAGTGGATTCGCCGACCTGTACAGCCGCAGCCGAGAGGCGGCGCAGGAGCGGCGTGGAGCACGCGACTTCAACACCCTGTTCCAGCCGGGCTTCGGCTATGGCGGTCGCCAATGAACACGATGCCTGATGTGATCAGCACTATGGCTCGGCTGGTGAGCCAGCCTTCGCTGGCTGACATCGTGCAGCTGCAGGACCTGTGCGCGCAGCTGCCGCAGGCGGATATGCCGGTGCAGCACACTTTCCTCCCCGGCCAGTACCTGCGCCGTATGTCGATGCCAGCCGGCGCCCTGGTGGTGGGGAAGCGGCACCGCTTCCGGCATGCCCTGATCGTCTCTGGCCACGTCACCCTGCGCACTGCCGACGGCATGGTGGAGCTGCAGGGCTTCCACGTCATCGACTCGCCGCCTGGCATGAAGCGCGCCATCTACGCGCACGCGCCGAGCGAACTGGTAACCGTCCACCTCACGGACGAAACCGATCTGGAGCGGATCGAGGCGCTGGTGATCATGCCCGACGACGAGCCGTTGGAATTGGAGGAACAGCCATGACGTGGGTCGCAACGGCCATCGCGGTGATCGGCGCCGCAACGCAGCAATACGCACAGCACCAAGCCGGGAAGAAGGCCGACCGGCAGGCAGCGAATCGGATCTATCAGCAGGCGGAGAACCAGGACCGTGCCGACTATGCTGTGAACCAGCTGCTGACACAGCGTGCGACGGATGACGGAAGCACCGAGCGCGCAAGTACCGCGCGCAGCATGATGGATCAGTCGCGTGCCGCGCAGGCCGCCGCCAGCCGCGGCCTGAATCAGGCTGGTGCTGTGAGCGAGGCCTACCGCACCGCGTCCAATGACGCCGCGCTGGGTATCAGCGATTACGGCCAGCGCGCCGCCAACCTGATGGCCCGAATCGATGCACCACAGCAGCTGCGCAGGCGCGAAGCGCTGCAGAGCGGGAATCTCGCGTCGCAGCTGGGCCTGATCGGGCGCGAGGCGGCCAGCGACGACTTCCTGGCGAGGATGCGCATGCAGGGGATTCAGGCCGATCCGTGGTTGATGGCGGCCGGCCAGATGGCACAGGCGGGCGCACGCGCCTACTCAGCGAACCAGGCGAGCAAAGACGCTCCCACCCTTGCTGGCTTGATGGGGAAGGGATCGAACCGGGGCTTCGGCAACGAGGCGTCCAGCTGGTTCAACAATCAATCCTTGTGGGGGCGCTGACATGGCGAACGGATGGGAAAGGCTGGGAGAGGTGTTCGCCGGCACCGCTGCTGGGGGCAACGACTCCTATTCACGCGGCGTTTCGAAGCAGGCGCAGCTTGCGCAGCTGCTGGCTGGGGCGCAGATCAAGCAGGATGAGGCGATGGCCCGTGACGAGCTGTTGGGGTCGATGATCGCCAATGGCACCGCTCGCCCTGAAGCCACGATGCTTTCGACCATGTTGCGCATGGGCGCGG
>NZ_CP090425.1 GCF_023518235.1 Stenotrophomonas maltophilia | reverse complement strand
CGGTGCACTGGACCACCTGAAGAAGGGCCGCCGCCTGGCGCGTGATGGCTGGAACGGCAAAGGCATGTTCGTCTACCTGGTCCCGCCGGCAAGCTATGCCGTGCAGACGGGCGCGGCAAAGGCGCACTTCGGCGAAGGCTCGATGGTCCCGTACAACGCCTACTTCGCCATCAAGAACGTCAACGACACGGTCAGCACGTGGGTGCCCAGCGTCAACGACTGCTTGGCCGATGACTGGTATGTGCTGCGCGATGAAGACGTCCAGCTCCCCGATCACCCTGGCCTGGGCTGATCGCCCGAGCCACGCCACCCGCCGCCAACTGAGGTTCCACCATGCACATCGAAGATCCGAACACCCCGGCCACGCCGGACACCACCCCGACCGACGTCCAGCCGGCCGACACTGGCGCACCGCCGGTTGCCGACGGCGGCGATACGCCGCAGCCCGCTGCTGCTGAGCTGGATGCATTCTCGGCTGGCGTTGAAGCCGCACGCGAGCAGGAGGCCCGCGAGGACCTACTGCCCGGTGATGCCCCAGCGGCAGCGGATGGCCAGCAGCCACAGGACGGCACACCGGCCACGCCGGCCGCCGCCGAGCCGAACGCACCGCCAGCCAATGAGCAGCCGCCGGCACAGCCCGCACATCCGCAGCAGCCGACCGTGGAGGACGAGGTAAAGCAGCTGGGCCTGAAGGAACGCGCGGCCGAGCGCTTCCAGGAGCTGCACACTCAGGCCCGCGACGCCCGCGAGCGGGTCAGCCAGTGGGAGGAAACGGTCCAGAGCACCGGGGCCACGCCGGAGCAGTTCGGGGGCGCACTGCGTTACCTGTCCGACATCAACTCGGGCGACCCAAAGCGCATGGCAGACGCCTACGAGCGCATGCAGGGCGAGCTGCAGTGGCTGGGCCAACAGCTGGGCCGCGAGGCGCCTGGCTTCGATCCGCTGAGCGCCCACCCGGACCTGGCCGGCCGCGTCACCTCTGGTGACATCACCCGCGACGTGGCGTTGGAACTGGCCCAGCACCGGCAGACGGGCCAGCTGCAGCAGAACCACACCCAGGCGCAGCAGGATCGCCAGCAGCAGGATCTGCAGTACCAGCAGGGGATCGCATCGGTGCAGGCGCTGGGGACGCATCTGCGCGCTGGTGATGCCCTGTTCGATCAGAAGCTGGCGCTGCTGGCGCCGACGATCGACATCATCCAGCGCACGCTGCCGCCGGCGCAGTGGCAGACCGAGATCCATCGCGCTTACCTGGCCCTGCCGGCCACCGCGGTTGCCGCGCCAGCTGCAGCGGCACCTGTCGCCCGCAGCGCACCGAACCCGATCCGGGCGAACTCCGCCGCGCCGGTGGCGCCGCAGATCACGCCCGAGAACGCGTTCGACATCGGCGTCCAGGCGGCCAGGGCACGCGGGCTGTAACAGAGAAGGGGCCTTCCGGCCCCTTTCTCTTTAATCGACCTTCGGAATCGAAACCACACTGAAAAGTGGCTCTTCCCCGATCTGTCGACCGTCCGGCCGGATCAGCCATGCCGACCACGCAGTGAATCGCCGGCGGCATCCAGACAGCCCGTTGCCCCTACTCATTTTCCCGTCGAGCGAGATAACTGCGTCGCCGTTGCCGCGCTGGGCGTAGATGGCGAACTCTTCGCCGATGATGATCGAAGCGTTCCAGTACCCCTCTTGCCGGTCCACGGTCGCATCGATTCCGGCCACCCGGATCTCCACCTGAAACTCGCCCCCCACGTAGGTGACGGTTCCGTTCTCTCGGGGGGAGAACACGCCGGTTTGATCGCCTGTCAGGCAGATAGCCGAAAGGCCTCCGCCTTGGCCTTGGTTGGCGTCGACGGACATGAACCACTGGCCGTTGTTGCGGTAGAAGCGTCCTGCTGGCACTTCCGATGCTTCAGCCACGAAGAACGCGGTTACGGGAAAGCTCATTCCATTGCCCCTTTTGGTGTAGCCGGCTTGCCCCGGCTCGGCGAGTGTACCGCCAGCGCCCATTGACGCGCCCACCAGCGCTGGCATCTTGACCACCGAGCGGCACACCAGCCGCCCCGCGTGTGACGTAAGCCGGGTTCGCCGCCGGTAGCGCTGTAACGAGCCTCGCGCCCTCGGAACGCGGAAAGACCCTCAGCCCTCGCGGGCTGGCCATCTTTCCTTCCGAGGCCACTCCTATGCCGCTTACCGCCGCACAGCTGCTGTCTGGTGCCAATACCCAGATGCAGTCCTACGCCAACAACGACCCCATCGACCAGTTCACCACCCAGCGACCGCTGGCCAACTGGCTGATCCAGAACCGCCAGGATTCGATCTTCGGCAACGGCGTCTTCAACGAGAAGATCCGCTACACGAACGACTCGAACTACCAGAACTACACCGGTGACGACCAGGTCACCTACAACCGCAAGAAGACCGTGCGTCTGGCGCCGTTCCAGGCATACGAGGCCTTCGACGGCTTCACCCTCAACGAAACCGAGCTGGCCAACAACGGCATCATCCTCACCGATGACCGCAATGCGGTCATGACCGAGGCCGAGAAGATCCAGATCGTCAACATCCTCCAGGAGAACTGGACCACCCTGAAGGATGGTTTCCAGGAGAACTGGGACATCGAAGTGCACCTGGACGGCGCCACCAACCCGAAGGCTGTTCCGGGTCTGGACGCGCTGGTCAGCACTACCCCGACCGTGGGTACCGTCGGCGGCATCGATCGCGCGGCCACCCCGTACTGGCGCAATTGGGCCGACATCGGCATCAGCACCGCCACCGCCGGCAACCTGATCTCGCACCTGGAAACTCTGTGGCGCAAGTCCATCGCCTACGGAAAGTTGGGTGCACCCGACTTCATCGTGGTCGGCTCGGACATGTACGACGCCATCCAGGCGGACGCGCTGAAGGTCATGAGCCGCCAGATCACCATGGGCACTTCGGCCACCGGCGGCGTCACCCTGGACCCGTCCACCAAGGCGCTCGCCTTCAAGGGCGTGCCGGTGGTGTGGGATCCGACCTTCGACGCCCTGGACGATCTGCTGGGCGCCATCGCGGTGCCGTGGAAGAAGCGCGGCTACTTCCTCAACAGCAAGTCGCTGAAGCTGCGCCCGGTGAAGGGCCGCTGGATGGTCCGCCGCACGCCGCCGCGCGTGTACGACCGCCACACCCACTACTTCGGCATGACGGCGCACTACGGCCTGACGCTGAAGAAGGGCAACAGCAACGCGGTCTTCTCGATCGCCTGACCCCACGCAACGCCGGCGGGGCATTCCTCGCCGGCAGGAGAACGAAATGCCGAACGTGAAGACGCTCCCGACCGGGGGCACCATCGTCAAGCTCAACAAGACCCCGCTGCTGGGCGGCTGGGGCCGCGAAGGCCTGGCCAACCTGGGTGACAACACCACCGTGACCACCGGCGTTCTGCTGCAGGGCCATGAAGCGCCGGCCGACGGCAGCACCCCGGCCGCTGGCAGTTCGGGCTGGTTCACCCTGCTGAGCGCAGCCGCCAACCTGGCGCCGGTGGTCGAGATCGCCGACCTGCCGGACTTCATCCGCACCGGCACCGCCGCAACGGCGCCGATCACCCTGGAGGGCGTGCAGTAATGGCCAAGACCGTATCCCTGCTGTTGCTGACGTTGGTCATCGACCGCGACGCGACCACCAAGCTGCCGGTGCAGATCTTCGACTACGAGCTGCCGATCGTGGAAGAGCTGTATCCGCCCGAATCCATCAGCGAGTCGAAGCGCGAGGCCATCGAGGTCAAGGACTTCGACGTCTCGGAAGTCTTCGCCGGCTTGCAGAACAAGTACGGCCGCACCGCAGAAGGCGCTGAGGCGCTGAAGAACGCGTACCGCAACGAGCGCGAGTTCGCCAAGGCCGTGCAGGCCAGCATCGACTCGGCCAAGGACGAAGCCGAGCAGGTTGACCAGGACGACGAGGAAGACGACGGCCAGCCGACCGAGCTGGAAGCCATCGCCGGAAAGACCGTCGCCGAGATCGAGGCGGCGCTGGACAACCTGACCGACGAGGACCTGCACGAGCTGGCGGCGATCGAGAACGCCCGCGAGAAGCCGCGCAAGGGCGTGCTGGATGCCATTGCTGCGGCGCTGGGCGACCAGGGCAGCGAAACCGTTTAAGTCCGCTGGCGGCGGGCTGGCGGCCGGCCGGGGCGACTCGGTCGGCCGTTTTTCTTTCTGGAGAACGATATGGGCGGCAACAACGCACCGATCATGGTCAACGGCGGTAACGTCTACGACAGCCCGCTGGGGTATGACGCGCCGATCAACTACGACACCGGCCAGGTGAACCTGTCGTCGCTGGGCGTGGAATGGTCCCTGAAGAAGGCACGGCAGGAGGTGATCCGCCGCCTCGGCTTCGTGGTCGAGCCGGTGAAGGTGCAGCGCACGTTCGACCAGCTGCGACAGACGGTATCGACGGCGCTTGGCTTCACCTACGTGGGCACGCCTGCGCCGCGCACGATGGCATCGCTGCGGTTGGATCTTCTGCGTCGGCTCGGCTTCTCTGCTCAGGCCACGGCCGATGCCTGGGCGCCGGGCGTCAAAGAGCTGCTGACCAACTTCCTTTCCGAAGCGCAGGTGGCGCTGCAGCACCAGTACCGGCTGAGCGTCAGCACGCCGCTGGCGCCGTTCCATGACGACGCCGACGTGACCACGCTCGATCCGTGGGCCGTCTTCCTGCTGGCGCTGGCCAACGGCAAGGCCCACCACGGCCAGCAGGACGCGAAGGCCTACTACGACCAGCTGGGCGGCTACATCACCACCGTTGCGAAGTCTGCGGACGTGGACCAGATCATCAACACCGCGCAGGACTCGCTGCTGCAGCGGTATGCAATGGACCGCTACGGCGACGGGAAGGCGCCGCTGGTCGAAGGCGACGACAAGACCCTGATCGACGGCGTGGCCGTGGAAATGCAGGCGATCGCCGATGCGAAGGCAAAGTACGGCCAGAAGGATGCCGAGGCCTACTACAGCCGCCTGCAGGAGATGGCACAGCGTCGGCCGTTCGACCTCGACGCGATGGTCGACAGCTTCATTCGTGACGCTCAGGACCAGCTGTATCAGCAGTACAAGGAGCTGCGCACCGAGCGGTGGTGGACCATCCAGTGCGTGCCGGGCGCCAACCTGTACGACGTGCCGCTGGATCTGGATCAGTACCTGGACTTCCGGCGAATCACCTGGGCGGGCATTCAGGACGACGTGCAGTGGATGCCCCTGATCGAGGGCATCGACCCTGTGCTGTACACCAGCACCTCGCTGAGCAAGCCAGCCTATTACCGGATCACCGGCTGCATCGAGATCTTCCCGGCACCGGACCGCGCGTACACGATCAAGATCCGCGGCCATCTTGGCCTGAAGTGGCTCACTGGTGATGGCGATCTGCTGACGGTCAACAGCCGCGCGGTGTTCCTGCATGCTCTGGCGAACGCGAAGGCGCACTACAAGCAGCCCGACGCCGGCAACTACATGCAGCAGGCCCAGGCCTACGTTCGGCAGCTGATCTCCGGCTCCCACGGCACCCGGCGCTACATCCCCGGCGCGCGGCAGATTCCGCCGGCCCGGCGCCCGATTCCCGTTGGCGGCTGGCCGGAGGGCAACTGATGCGCGCCACCTACCTGACCGCCGTAAAGGCCGGCATCACCCGCCTGCGCGACAAGGGCGGCGCGTCGGAGGATGCGCTGTTCGACCTGCTCAACGGCTACGTGACCGCAGCCCGCACCATCCGTATGCGCCAGGCCGCGCGCATCCAGCTGGACCTGCCGCCCGGCACGATCGGACTGACCTCCTTCAAGGGAGCGTTCGTGGTGTATGCCGACCAGGTGATGCCGGCGGGTCCCGGCTACTCGGTGGTGGTGCTGAGGCATCCGAGCAACGGCGCGGCGACTCTGAAGGAGATCCACTACTCGCTGCCGTACCTGGGATTCCTGTACGTGGTGGCCGAGTTCTCCGATGGGTCGACCTATCACTACTGGCTGGAAGAGGGGAAACCCTGGGCACCTAACACCACGTACCTGCCCGGTGCGCTGGTAAGCCCGACAACGCCCAACGGCCTGGCCTATTCGCTGGTGGGCACCGGTGGTGGCCACGCAACATGGGAGGCCTACGCAGCACGCACGGTGGGTAACGTGGTGGTGCCGTCGGCCAACAACGGCTTCAAGTACACGGTCAGCTCGGTGAGCGGTGCCAACGCGCGCTCCGGCGACACCGAACCGCAGTGGCCGGCAACAGCCGGCGGCACCGTGAACGAGGACGTGCCACTGGAGAACCCGTTGGGGAACGTTGGCAGCGGCACGGCCGGCGGCTCGGTTCCGCAGTGGACTGCTGCCAAGCAGGCGGCCAAGGGCGATCTGATCAGGCCGGTGAACCTGCCCAGCCCGACGGCGACGGCTCCAATCAACGGCAACTTCACCGACGGCAACACCGGCTGGGATCTGGAAGGCGGTGCGCACATCGTTGCGGGCAAGCTGGAGCTGCCCGGGCGAATCAGCGATGGCGCCGCCGTGAACCAGGCGCGCTTCGTCGTCGCAGATGGCGGATCACTCACCGCGAACTGCCTGATCGAGCAGGGACCGGCCAAGGCTGGCGCGACGCGCGGCTGGGTGGAGGTCCGGTGGTACGACAAGGACGACGTGATGATCTCCTACACGCAGGGGAACATCGTCAGCAGCGATGCGGCGATCTCCACTGCGGTGTCACCGAAGCCTGCAGGTGCTTCGTACGCCCGCGGCGTCATCGCACTGTGGTCGGTGGGTGACCATGATCACGTGACCGGCGCTGACAACCTGACCGTCAGCGGCGCGGTGAACGGCCTGCCTGCGGGCCTTGTCTACCGCGCGGTGCAGGACGTGGTGGCGCACACCGGCGCCACTGAACCGGCCTGGCCGAACATCCTCGGCAAGCGTGTGGTCGATGGCGGCGTGACCTGGGAGGCGATGGCGATTACCCGCGTGACGTGGACTGCGTCTCCGCTGTACGTCAGCGGCAGCAGCGAACCGGCATGGCCAACCAACGTCGGCGGCACCGTGGTGGACGGCAGCGTGACCTGGCAGGCCGTGAGCCGGCGGGTAGAGGACCCGAACTGCCCGAACAGCAAGGTGGTGCTGATCGGTGCCTCGAAGGTCTTCGCCGGCGATGGCGACACCGTGCCCTACAGCGCAACCGTGGCGCCGAAGGACTGGAGTAGCGCCAACGATGCAGGGTTCCTCCCCACTGGCCTGCAGAACTACGGCGCGAACCCAGTGGCAGCGATGGGGCTCTATCGCGGCAACCTGACCGTCTTCAACGCCGAGGCATTCCAGCTGTGGCAGATCGATGAAGACCCGGCCAGCATGTCGCTGCTCGACGCGCTGCCGGTGGGTAGCACCCAGCACCGCGCCATCGCAGCCGTCGGCAACGACCTGTTGTTCCTGGCCAGTCAGGGCGTGCGCAGCGTGGGTATCGCCGCCAGCAGCACCAACTTCCAGGCTGGCGACGTGGGCATGCCGATCGACCCGCTGGTGCAGGCGTGGCTGGCCCAGCCTTCAGTGGTGCCGCGCGGACTGTACTTCCCGGCTGCCGGCCAGTACTGGCTGATGTTCGCGAAGGACGGCCAGACAGAGGTGTTCGTCTACACCATGACCCAAATCGGGCAGGTGGGCGCCTGGTCGCGGTACCTGCTGCCTTTCGAGGTCCACACGTGGACTATCCAAGGCGACTCCCTCTATCTGCGTTCGGCCAACCGCATCTACCGCATGGTGGACGGCGCGATCGGGGACGAGCTTTCCCCGGGCGTGTTCACCCCGTTCCAAGGCGTCATCCAGTGGCCGTGGCTGGACTTCGGCCCGGCAGGCGTCACGAAGATGCTCTATGGCTTCGAGGTGGTGGGGCGGGGCAAGGTCGGCATCCAGGTCGGCTTCGACCAGACCAACGGCGGGGCGTTCACCCCTGCATACCAGGTCGACCCGGACACGCTCACCGGTGGGCCTGTCCCAATGTCGATGGCAGCGCCGACGTTCGCGGTGCGGCTGGTCTACGACGGCACCGAGGCGTGGCAGTGGAATGCTTTCGGCTTGTACCTGCAGGACTTCCGCCCGATGGCGTGACCATTGATCAAGGGGGGTAGGAAGTCAGCATTTCGGCATGATTTCCCCCCGTCTCCCCCGCAATGTTGTGCCCTGTCGGCCACTCCACCTGGTGGTGCTGGCCGACATCCTTCGGCACGAAGAGCAGCGCCAGTTCCGGGCCGTCTTGGGCGGCACCGCCTACAGTCCCGACACCGCTGCACACGCCCTGGTGAACGCCTGGGCCACTTCTTCCCCGTATGCCCTCACCGTTCTGCGCGCCGACGGTACGCCGGCTGCCGCTGGTGGATTCGAGCCGGTCGGCCCGGGCACCTGGCAATCGTGGATGGTTGGCACGGAACAGGGCTGGGCCGAGCAGTGGCGCTCCATGACGAAGGCCAGCCGCTGGCTGATCGACCAGCTGTTCGAGGCCGGCGCGCGGCGGCTGCAGGTCAATGCTCTGGCTGACCGCTTGGCGGCCATCGAGTGGTTCGAACGATCGCTGGGGATGCAGGACGACGGTGTCTGGAGCGGGCAGGGCGCCAACGGCGAGGACATCGCTCACTTTTCACGCATGCGAGGTGCCTGATGGGCGGTAGTAGCGGAAGCAAAGCGGCCAATGCCGCATCACAGACCGAGGCTTGGCGAACCTCGAACATCAATCGCGCTACCGACCAGGTGAACCGGCTGTACAGCGCACCCTCGCGCCAGGCCGGTTACGACGACTTCCTGGGCGCCACTCGGGATTTCTACGGCGGCGAGCTGGCGCGGCAGAAGGAACAGGCAGACAGAAGCCTGAAGTTCGCGATGGCCCGCAGCGGCCTCGCCGGTGGATCTGCATCCATCGACGCCAACCGCCGCTTGGGCGAGGACTATCAGCGCGGCGTGCTGGATGCCGAGCGTCTGGCGCAGGGAGCGCTGGCCGACCTGAAGGCCTCGGACGAGACCTCACGCCAGAACCTGCTGTCGCAGGTCGCCGGCGGAATGAGCCTGACCAGCGGCGCCACGCAGTCGGCGCAGGCGCTGCAGGGCAACCTGCAGGCCGCGCAGGGCCGGCTGCGGGCGGAGAACCTGGGCGACATCTTCAGTGGATTCGCCGACCTGTACAGCCGCAGCCGAGAGGCGGCGCAGGAGCGGCGTGGAGCACGCGACTTCAACACCCTGTTCCAGCCGGGCTTCGGCTATGGCGGTCGCCAATGAACACGATGCCTGATGTGATCAGCACTATGGCTCGGCTGGTGAGCCAGCCTTCGCTGGCTGACATCGTGCAGCTGCAGGACCTGTGCGCGCAGCTGCCGCAGGCGGATATGCCGGTGCAGCACACTTTCCTCCCCGGCCAGTACCTGCGCCGTATGTCGATGCCAGCCGGCGCCCTGGTGGTGGGGAAGCGGCACCGCTTCCGGCATGCCCTGATCGTCTCTGGCCACGTCACCCTGCGCACTGCCGACGGCATGGTGGAGCTGCAGGGCTTCCACGTCATCGACTCGCCGCCTGGCATGAAGCGCGCCATCTACGCGCACGCGCCGAGCGAACTGGTAACCGTCCACCTCACGGACGAAACCGATCTGGAGCGGATCGAGGCGCTGGTGATCATGCCCGACGACGAGCCGTTGGAATTGGAGGAACAGCCATGACGTGGGTCGCAACGGCCATCGCGGTGATCGGCGCCGCAACGCAGCAATACGCACAGCACCAAGCCGGGAAGAAGGCCGACCGGCAGGCAGCGAATCGGATCTATCAGCAGGCGGAGAACCAGGACCGTGCCGACTATGCTGTGAACCAGCTGCTGACACAGCGTGCGACGGATGACGGAAGCACCGAGCGCGCAAGTACCGCGCGCAGCATGATGGATCAGTCGCGTGCCGCGCAGGCCGCCGCCAGCCGCGGCCTGAATCAGGCTGGTGCTGTGAGCGAGGCCTACCGCACCGCGTCCAATGACGCCGCGCTGGGTATCAGCGATTACGGCCAGCGCGCCGCCAACCTGATGGCCCGAATCGATGCACCACAGCAGCTGCGCAGGCGCGAAGCGCTGCAGAGCGGGAATCTCGCGTCGCAGCTGGGCCTGATCGGGCGCGAGGCGGCCAGCGACGACTTCCTGGCGAGGATGCGCATGCAGGGGATTCAGGCCGATCCGTGGTTGATGGCGGCCGGCCAGATGGCACAGGCGGGCGCACGCGCCTACTCAGCGAACCAGGCGAGCAAAGACGCTCCCACCCTTGCTGGCTTGATGGGGAAGGGATCGAACCGGGGCTTCGGCAACGAGGCGTCCAGCTGGTTCAACAATCAATCCTTGTGGGGGCGCTGACATGGCGAACGGATGGGAAAGGCTGGGAGAGGTGTTCGCCGGCACCGCTGCTGGGGGCAACGACTCCTATTCACGCGGCGTTTCGAAGCAGGCGCAGCTTGCGCAGCTGCTGGCTGGGGCGCAGATCAAGCAGGATGAGGCGATGGCCCGTGACGAGCTGTTGGGGTCGATGATCGCCAATGGCACCGCTCGCCCTGAAGCCACGATGCTTTCGACCATGTTGCGCATGGGCGCGGATCCTACGAAGTTCTCCGGCTACCAGGGCGATGTCCAGACGCAGGGGTTCCAATCCGAGGCGATGGACGCAGCGCGCAGCGGGAACGTGCCGCTGCTCAATGACATCATGACCGCGATCTCTGGCCGGCCCCGCCAAACGGCCACCATGAGCGAAGGCACGCTCTTCGACCCCTATGGCGCCGTCGGCCAGTCCGTCAACGTCACGCCCGTTGGCCAGTCGACCATCGGCCAGCGCAACGCAGCTGCCGCGGCCAGTTACGCGACTGCCGCGCGGACAAGGCAGGCGCAGCAGCTGGACCTGATGAAGGAAATGCGCGCCGGCGCTGGCGGAGCCGCCTCCCCAGGTCAGCCGAAGCGTGCCAGTGCAGCCGACATGAAGGCACAGCAGGCGGCGACCACGAAGGCTGCGCAGTTGGGCAACGTTACGCGCGGACTTGATCGCATCCAGAGCGCCCTAGGGGGGCTATCGGGGGCTCTGGTCGATACCGGGCCGCTGGACCAGTACGTGATGCGGAACACGCCCGCCGGCCAGGAGCTGGACGCCGCTGTGGGTGCGATCCAGAACTCGATGCTGGCGCTGACTCGCGTTCCAGGCGTTGGTTCGCAGTCCGACCTGGAAGCACGCATCGCCGCGCTGCAGTACCCAAGTCTCGGCGTCGCGCCGGAAGTGAACGCGCGCACCATGCGTCAGCTGCGTGACTTCGTGACCGAGCTCCAAGGCGTCAGCATTGCGCCAACCGCTGCACCCTCCGCTGGCGGCGGTGTGGATGATATTCTCGGCAAGTATGGGGTCCGCTGATGGCCACTCTGGAGCAACTGGAACAGGCCCTGCGTGCCGCTGATGCCGCCGGCAACACCGAAGATGCTCGGCGGCTCGCACAGGCGTACAAGGCCCAGCGGGACGCGGAGCAGGGGTCTCAGGCTCCGGCTGCCAAGCCTCCAATCACGGATCTGCCGCCGGTGCAGGCCGTGGCACCCGATGGCTGGGAGTACGGCATGGGGCGTGATGCTGCCTTCGGCCTGCGCTCAATCCTCCAGGGAGGCGGCAGCCTGCTCGGTGCGCTGGGCGGTGACGCCCTCGGCGCGCTGGAGACGAAGATTACCGGCCGCCCCGTGGCCAGCTTCCGGGACAATGCTGCGCGCTTGGCCGATGTGCTGGGCCTGCCACAGGCGCAGACCGCCGGCGACCGCGTGCTGGGCGATGTCGGCGAGGCGCTGACCGGTACCGCACTGACGCTTGGCGGCGGTGCAGCCCTCAATGCAGGGCGTGCGGTGGCACCCACGCTGACTTCAGCTGCACCGGCGCCTACGGCAGTACCTGGTCTTGCCGAGCGCGCTGGAGAATTCCTCACTGCTCAGCCAGTGCTGCAGGCGATCAGCACGATCGGCAGTTCTGGTGCGGCCGGGCTGGCCCGAGAGAGTGGCGCAGGTCCTGCTGGCCAGCTGGCGGCCGCACTTGCCGGCGGCATTGGCCCGGCGGCTCTCATGCAGGGCGGCGCTGCAGCAGTTCGAGGTGCCGTGCGTGGCCGGTCCGGTGAGGCCATGCGGAACTCCATCGCCGACTTCGAAGCGCTGGGCACGACCCCATCCGTCGGCCAGGCATCGGGTAACACCAACCTGCAGGGCGTGGAGAACCTGCTGGCGGGCGCGCCGACCAGCTCGGGCGTGATGCGCCGTTTCGCCGAAGGGCAGGGCAACGACATCGCCAAGAACCTCGGGGAGCGGTCTCGCGCACTGGCGGCAGACCCCACCCGACAGAACGCTGGCATGGCCATCGAGAAGGGTGTCGCAGCCTTCAAGGGCGACGTCACTGCACGCCGCCGGGCACTGTATGACGCCGTCGACCAGCTGGTGCCGCCGGACACCCCGGTGCGCCTGGACCGGACCAATGCCGAACTCGCACGGCTGACCGCTGTGGACCCCGGTGCACCTGCCTCTGCGGCATCGATGATCCCGGACGAAGTCACGCAGCTGGCCCGCAACATCGCATCCGACCTGGGCGACGGTGGCACCGCGCTGCCGTACCAGACCTTCAAGGATCTGCGGTCGAACCTGGGCAATGGCCTGTTCGACTTCACCCTGACCCCTGACCGCGCCACGTCGCAGCTGCGCGGCGTGTACCGCGCCATGGGCGACGACATCGAGGCGGCGGTGCAGGCACAGGGCGGCAAGGCCCCGGCAGCGCTGGCGCGGGCGAACGCCTACTTCAAGTCCACGCAGGAGCAGCTGAAGCAGCTGGAGCGCGTGGTGAACAAGGCCGGCGGCCCGGAGAAGGTCTACAACGCGGTGATGGCCGGCGCTGGCGAGGGCGGCACCACGCTGAAGCGAGTGATGGAGGCTCTGCCGGATGACGGGAAGAAGTCCCTGACGGCCGCGGTGCTGAACCGGATGGGCCGACCAACGCCGGGCCAGGCCGGGCTGCCTGCCGAGCAGTTCAGCCCCGGCACGTTTATGACCAACTGGAGCAAGCTTTCCGACGAGGCGAGGCGGGAGCTGTTCGGCCACTACGGGCCGGGCTTCGCCAAGGATATGGACCAGATCGCCCGGGTGGCCGACAACATCAAGAGCGGGTCGCAGGTGTTCGCCAACCCGAGCGGCACAGGAAATCGCGCTGCAGCGTATACCTATGGTGCCGCGCTGGTGGCCTCGCTGATGGACCTTACTGGTACATCCACAGGCACTCTGCTGCTAGGTGGAGCGGGGGCGAATGTCGCTGCCCGCATCTTGACCTACCCGCCAGCTGTGCGCTGGCTTTCTCGAGCGACCACGGCGCCAGTAGGGTCGGTGATCGGATCGCTCGCATCCTTGCGCAACATTGCGTCCAGCACTGGTGATCAAAAACTGGCGGACATTGCCGCAGAACTAGAGAAAGTAATGCCCGACGAACAGAAGGGCGCAAACAACGGTACCGACAATCGACAAAAATAGCGCTATCAACAGGCCCCAGCCTTTGAGTCCAAGGCTGGCCTCGTGCTTCCGCTCCCAGTCCTTCCGCCGGATCTCGCTCCACGCCTTCTCCGGGTGGAACTGCCCCGCATCCTTGAATCTGTCGTCCATTTTCAGTTCCTTGTTAGAAGTCGAGTAGTTGGGTCGTGCCGCTGCCACCGCATTCAAAGGGGAGTGCCTCATGAGCGGACGCCTCTCTGACGCGCGGTATGACCCAGGCCGGGACCTGATCGGCGTAGCAGTATGGCTGGGATCCCCCCATGCGGCTGTACGCGCTTCTTCCACCGCAGACCTCTCCGATGGAGTCCTTGTCATCGGGGCACGCGCATTCGCCACCGTACTCAAGCTTCGCAAGTGCTGTTGCGATGTAGGCGATTGAAACGTCACTCTTCGCAGCCATCACAGCACGATTCTGTTCCAGCATCCCTGAGCAGTACGCCGGCTGTCCAAATGTCGAGCACCCGCCAAGCACAACGGTAGCTGCCAAAATTACTATTCCCTTCCAGCCCATGATGCCTCCCTGCGTTACCCGGATGGTACCACCAGCCCCGGCCGCCCCCCGCGCCCATTGAAGGGCAGGGGCCGGGGGGTAGGGTGGCCCGTATCGTTCAGTCCAGAGGCCGCCATGCTGTCAGCCGCCATCGTCGTCACCGGGAAAGGCATGTTCATTGAGTGGCCGGGGTGCCCCGACGACGAGTTCACCGTTCCGCTGCATGCCGATGCCGTCATCCTGTTCCGGCGGGTCGCGTCTAGCCCAGCATGTTTTGAAGCAGTGGCAGTGCTTTCTGCCAGTTGTCCAGACCGGCATCCACCAGCTTCAGTACAAGGTGTTTGGTGGTCTCGCCCGGCAGCTCTCGAAGCTGATCGAGGAATCGCTGCTTATCGGGCGGAGGCAGATCCGAGCTGAGCACCTTGGCCTCGATGAGTGCCTTTAGCGTGTCGTCGTGAAGTTTGATCGTGACGACACCGAGGATTGCGCCCAATCCGCCATCGTCAGCCAGAAAATCCATACCTCGAGCGGTAATGGTTGCCTGCATGAGCATGTTTCCACGGTCCAAGCTGCCAAGCCATTGGCCCTTCACTAGACCGTGCTCATGCAAGTAGGCGATGTTCACGTTGGCCCTATTGAACTCACCCTGGGCCATCGTCCCTGCATCGACTGGCTCCGGGTAGCTCTCGGCCAAACGCTGGAGCAATTGCAGCTGGTATGCCCTGTCAAGTAGTTCCATCTGTCCGTCTCCGGTAGTGGTTGGGTTGGTTGGCGCCGCCAACTCTACCGGAGAACGGATTCCTCCCATTGATCGCCGCCCCCCAAAAGGCACCGTAGGCCCATCACTTCCAAGGGGGCCGACAGTGGCACGAATCACAGCACAGGAGGCGGGCGGGCAGAACGTCGTGGCGTTCCTGGACATGCTGGCCTGGTCCGAAGGGACCGATAACGGCCGGCAGCCGACTAAGCAGAACGGCTACGACGTCCTGGTGGGCGGCGGCCTGTTCACCGACCTCAGCAAGCACCCCGGCAAGCTGGTGCGGCTCAACGCCACGCTGAAGTCCACCGCGGCCGGCCGCTACCAGTTCCTGCAGCGCACCTGGAGCGTGCTGCAGGCGCGGCTGAAGCTGCCGGACTTCGGCCCGCTGAGCCAGGACAAGGCCTGCATCGAACTGATCCGCGGCCGCCGCGCGCTCGATGCGGTGAAGGCCGGCCAATTCGACCGCGCCGTGGCCCTGTGCGCCAAGGAGTGGGCCAGCCTGCCGGGCGCCGGCTATGGCCAGCATGAGCAGAGCCTGGAGAAGCTGCGGCAGATCTACAAGAAGGCCGGCGGCACTCTGGGTGGGGGCGTATGAGCATGGAAGCCCAGCCGAGCCAGGACGGCCGCACCCGCGTTTCCCTCGGCCCGGTGGAAAAGTGGTTCGTGACCGCTTTCGCCGGATTCATCGTTGCTGGCGGGTACTGGCTGATCAGTTCCATGCAGGCGGTGCTGACCCAGCAGCAGGTCACGAACCAGCAGATGGCCACCGTGCAGCAGCAGCTGCAGACCTTCAACACGCAGCTGGCCGACGTGCCGGCGCTGAAGCTCGAGCTGGCCAAGCAGGCCGTGCAGGTCGAGCAGAACAAGGCTGACATCAAGGAGCTGAAACAGCTCAGGGGGCTGAAGTGAAGGACCGATTCAACTGGCAGGGCGTCGCCGGCCGGGCCAGCACCTGGCTGGCCACCCTTGCTGCCGCCGCAGCCGCTGCGCTCGGCGCCTACGCGCTGATGCCGGAGCGGGCGCAGAACCTGTTCCCCGAGTGGGGCCTGATCGTGCTGGGCGGCCTGGCCGTCGGCGGCGCCTTCCTGGTTCCCGTGGCCACCAGCTTCAAGCAGAAACCCAAGAGCCCAAAGGAGGGCGTATGACCCAGCACTACATCGGTTCGAAGATCATCGAGGCATGGCCCGCACAGAAGGACGGCGCGGACGGATACTCGGTGAAGTACGCCGACGGCTACATCAGCTGGTCGCCCAAGGATGTGTTCGAAGCGGCCTACCTGCCGATCGGCCACGTCGGTCATCTGCCGCCGCATGTGCAGCGCATGGTCGGCGAACTGGAGCAGCTGAACGACAAGATCAGCAAGCTCGGCAAGTTCCAGGGCACCGACATCTACTCCAGCCTGTCGGAAGACGAGCGCGCCGATCTGGATGCGCAGGGCAAGTGCATGGTCGGCTACTGGAACGCGCTGCTGTCCCGTGTCAATCGCGCCCGTGCTGAGTACGAGGTCGCTGAAGCAGGTCCAGCGGCATGAAGCCCATCACCCACAACCCCTACACCGGGATGCCGCGTGATCCCCGCGACATCAAGAGCGATCCCATGGCGGTGCTGTGCGTGAAGCCTGGAGCCCCGCTGATGGCATATGCACAGCGGCCAGCAGGACAGCGGCCGTGCTGATCCCTGACCCGCTGCAACCCTACGCGAAGCTGATCACTGCGGCCCTATGGGCGGCAGTGGCAGCAGCCTTGATTCTGATGGGCGCCCGGCTCGGGTCGGATTACCGGATCAAGAAGGACCAGGCTCTGATCGCCGCTGCCGAGAAGCAGCGCGACAAGGCCCAGGCCGCTTCCGACGAGAATCTTCGCGCGGCCACCGCCGCCGGCCAGCTGCTGCAGGAAGTGAACAGGCAGACCCAGGCGTCGATCGATGCGGCCGAGGCAGCCCGAAAGGCCTCCGATGCTGCGGCCCGCCGTGCCGAAAAGGCAGCGGCTGAGGGTCAGCGACGCGCCACTGCCGCGGAGAAGGCCCTGGAGGCCGCCAAGACCCAGCCCGCGTGCCGGGCACAACTGGAGCAGACCCTGTGCGATTCCATCCCGCTGCTTTGATGCTGCTGGTGCTGGCCGGCTGCACCCACAAACCGGAGCGGCCGAAGCTACCCGAGGTGGTTCACGTCCCCGTCGAGAAGCTGGTGCCCGTCGACGCCCGCCTGACCAAACCGTGCCCGGCCAAGCGCGCCAGGTCCCGCACGGTTGAGGCGGTGGTGGCCGCCTACAACGCCAACCTGATCGTGCTGCAGGACTGCGACAACCGCATGGGCGAGATCCGCAGCCTGGGTGAGGGGAAGACCCAGCCGTGAGCAAGGTCAAGCTCCAGGACAACCTCGGCCGTGTGGTGAACATCAATGCTGATGCCACCAAGGGCGCCATCGTGGGCGTCAACCTGTACGGACCAGATGGGGAGACGCTGATCGATCCGGCGTCGCTGGGGCTCGGTGGCGGCGGGAGCAGCAGCACGCCCTGGGACAGCCTGTCCGGCATCCCGCGCAACATCAACGCCTTGGCCCAGCTGTCGGGTATTGGCTACCCGGTTCTGGTCGGCCCTGCCGACTGGCGCATGCGGACCTTCCGTGCCGGCGGCGGCATCACCGTCGTCAACGGTAATGGCCGCGATGGCGACACTGTGGTGCGGCTGGAAGAAGTTGGGAACACCGAAGACGGCCAGGCGCTGTTGAAGATCACCCGCGACGTGTACGGCCGCGTCATCGCCACCGCGGCAGCGACAACCGACGACTTGGCCGAGGGCGGGAGCAATCTGTACTTCACCGCCGCGCGTGCTGATGCACGGGCCGATGCGCGCATCGCTGCGCAGAAGGGCCAGCCCAACGGTATTACGCCGCTGGACGCCGCCAGCAAGATCCCGACGCAGTACCTGCCGGCGCTTGCGATCACGGCCACCTATGTGGTGAACAGTGAGGCCGCGCAGCTGGCGCTGGTGGTGGAGGAGGGCGACGTAGCCGTCCGCACGGACCAGAACCGCACCTACATCCAGAACGGCGGTACCAGCGGCACGATGGCTGACTGGACCCAGCTGCTGATGCCCGCAGCACCGGTGCAGTCGGTAAACGGCAAGACGGGCACGGTGGTGCTGACGTTGGCCGACCTTGGCGCAGCACCTGCGGCCGCTCCCGCCATGACATTGGCCGCTGCCAACGCGCTGACTGGCGTGCAGGACTTCCAGGTGGTGGGCATCACCGACCTGAGCGGCGGCCGTGAGCTGTGCTGGTACGACGCTACTGTGGCCACCGGCACGAAGTGGCGCCGCTTCTCCGACCGGAGCATCGCAAACTGATGGCCCTCGATCCATCCATTTCGATCATCCGCGGGTTGCAGGCCTCGGTGGGCCTCAACGGCCGCACGGTGAGCGTGTCGCCTGGCATGTGCTATCTGCCGGGTCCCATCCGCATGCTGTTCGACGGCACGGCCTCGGTGGACATCCCCACCGGCCAGCCCAACACGTTTTTCCACCTGTATGGCTACGACAGCGGCGGCGGCGTGGGCGCGCTGGAAGCCAGCACCGTGGCGCCGGCGGCACCGTACCTGGGCACGGCCCGCTACAAGACCGGCGACCCGACGCGCCGCTACCTGATCTCCGGCCGCACCAATGCCAGCGGCGTGCTGCGGCCTGGCCGCCACACCCGGCCGGCCGAGATGGGCAACCGCGTGATGCTGGATGCCGCCAGCGCGGCCGGATCGGTCCCGGTGACCCTCTTGTCTGGCCTGGTGTCGACCACTCCGCAGACCATCGATCTGTCCTCGGTTCTGCCGTCTACTGCCACTCGCGCGATCGTGCAGGTGCTGAATCCATCGAGTTTCACGCTCTACACCTCGCGGTCGGACGTCGGCGCGCCCTCGCCTTCCAATTACCAGTACGCGGCCATTGCCGGCAGCTGCCCGGTGCTGGACGTGACCCTGGACGCCAATCGGCAGTTCACCGTGCTGCTGAGCGCTACCAACATTCTCGGCGGGATCATCGCGCTCCTGACCGGTTCCGTTTCCATCAACCTGGTCGGCTACGAGTTCGACCGATAGGAGAGCCCCATGGCGACTCGCTTCCCCGAAGACATCGACGCCTTCGACAACCCGCGACCGGACAGCAGCCAGGCGCAGGCGCGTACGCACTCGCAGCAGCACGGTGATGCAAACGATGCGCTGGAGGCCATTCAGCGCAAGGTGGGGGTCGATGGATCGGTCGATCCTGAGTCCTTGGACTACAAGGTGCGGATTGTCGTTGGCATCACCGACGGTATCCAGAGCGCCGCATACGAAGCCAAGGAGGCCTTCGCCAATGCTGCGCAGGGGATCAGGGCAGATTCCGCTGTGCAACCCATCCAGCTGAATTCGGCGACTGAGCAGCTGCAGGCTGAAATTGCCGCGTCGCAGACGCAGCTGCAGACGCAGATCGACGGGCTTGTCGATGGGCAGCAGACGCAGGCGATCTATGCAAACACCCTGGCCGATTTGCAGGCCGTATCTGGCTCGTACATCGGGCAGGGTGGTTTCGCGTTGAACGGTACCGGCGCTGGTCAATACCGCTGGACTGGATCCGCCTGGGAGTTTCTCCGCGCCGACATGCTGACTCAGAAGGCAGACCAGGCAGACCTCATCCAGACCCAGCAGTACCTTTCCGATTCCTACTCCGTTCCGTTGATGCGCAGAATTCCGATTGCCGGCACCACGAACGTTGTCGGCGATGTTGTCGGGAACGTGATGTATGACGTCGACATGAGGACGGTCCTGTTGAATGGATCCCCGTTGCTCGACGGTCCAGCAGCGGAAATGCAGATCAACGCGAACCTGGCCGGCACGATGGGGACAGATACCTACTCGGCACCAGCATCTAGGCGTATTCCCTTGGTGGGAACGACCAACGGGGCTGGCGACGTAGTGGCCAACGTACAGTACGACGTGGACGCAAAGTCGCTTCTGGTGAATGGCGAGTCCGCTGTCAGCCAATCTCTGCGATGGGCGCCTGTTGTAGCTATTCAGCCAGTGCCAGTGACGGGCGTCATGCACCTGATGACATACGGGCAATCGCTGAGCAACGGCGTAAACAGCATTCCGCCGGCCAGCACCGGGCAACCTTTCCTCAACCTCACCTTCGCGCAGGGGCCCAGATCGACCAAGGCCGGAAGCGTTGGCCAGCTGCCGGGCATGGATTCACTGGTGCCCCTGATCGAAAACACCCTGACAGGTGACGGCGTGGCCAGCCCGCAGCACGGCGAAACACCCTGCTCGGCGTGGGCGAACGGCCTGACGCGACGCCTCGCGCTGGGTGGTGTGGATTGGCGGACCGCCGGCCCGCGCTGGCTGGCCACGGCCAATGGCAAGGGTAGTGCCAGCATCAATAACCTGTTGCCGGGTGGATCATCGGACCTCGGCGAGTGGTTCCAGGTGCTGCGCGACGCCGTTGACCAGGCGCGCGTTCTATCTCTGGGCGCCGGCTTGACCTACAGCCTGCCGTGCTGGATCTACATGCAGGGCGAGGGCGACAATGCGGACGCGGCGATGGCTGGGGGCGTCTATCTGGCGAAGCTGCAGCAATTGCACGAGGCGGTTTCTGCAAAGGTACAGGCCGCGACCGGGTCCAGCTTTGTTCCATGGATCGGTGTCTACCAGACCTTCGCGCGGACCCTGCGGGAGCGCCCCCACGCGACAATGGACCAGATCACTTTCTGCGAGCAGACGCCGGGAGCGTTCCACCTCACTGCGCTCTACCACCTGCCGCTCGCCTCGGATGGCCACCTGACTGCATTGGGTAGCTACTGGGTTGGAGAGTACGCGGCGAAGAAGGTAAAGCAGCTTCTGGATGGGCAGCGCCCAACGTGGATGCGGGTTGGCTTCGCAACGGTCAGCGGCAGGGTGCTGAGGTACAAGCCGAAGGAAATTCCCGTGGCGCCTCTTCGTCTCCTCGCAGATGGCAATCTGCGCCAGACCACTGACTTTGGTTTCCTGGTCCGCGATGCCAACGGCGGCTGCGCGATCGAGAGTGTCGGCATCAGCAAGGCCGGCGATGAAGTGGTGATCACGTTGGTGTCTGTTCCGACAGGAGCCGTGCAGCTGCGCTACGGCCTCGACTACCTTCCGGCTGGCCAGGTGAACTATGCGGGGTCCGCAGGCGGGAACCTGGTTGATAGCGATCCCTCATCCTTCACATTCGCGGGTACTGAGTACCCGCTCTACAACGTCTCTCCGCACTTCCAGTGCGATGTGATTCCGGCGTAAAGGAGCCTGACATGCCTTACATCTTCCCCGTCTATCCGCTCGGCCAGGACACTCCGGGCGCACCAATCATCAATGGAGCAACCCAGCTGTATCCGTACACGCCAGCACCCGAGCCTGGCTACGCGCATTGGCTGCTGGGAGGCGATGGGTCGAGCCTTGTACCATACGGTGGTGATGCGACGCTCACCGCACAGGGCGTTTCGCATACATGGGGATCCAACTACGTCAACCTGCCGAGCTACCAGAACGCACTGATCTCCAGCGTTGCCGATGCCACCGTCCAGACCTTCTACGCGGCCGTGCGCTATGCCCCAGTCTCTGGAAAGAATGTGATTGTGGTCGGAAACATCAGCCTCGCTAGCCAGGGCGCTGGCATCTGGATCGACGGCAACGGCAACGTCTGTACGATTCTGCGCAACTCCAGTGGAACCGTACTGGTGAACCATGGCGTGCCAGCCAATACGGCGGTGGGGGACTGGATATTCCTGGGCCTTTCGAAGCGAGTGGAGGCAGGAGTCTCGAAGACCCTGACCAGCGTCGGTAGCGTGGTTTACGAGGTCGTGTGGCCCGCAGTTCAGGCGGTCTCGGGGAGCAATCACATCGCCATCGGCAACCCGCTCAACAGCTCCAGCACCTACACCCCTGCAGACCTCCGGGTCGGCGAGCTGCTGATCAAGCCCAACCTGGCCGATTCTGCCGCCCAGATGATGAGCGTGTATTCCCACAGTCGCGCCCGTTTGGCGCCGCGAGGCATCATGCTGAAGTGAGGTAGATGGCAGGGCCGAGCAAGACTCGGCCCCGCGATTCGGGCAAATTGACGATTTCGTCAAGCTGCCGATGCAGGGCTAACAATTGGTAGCCCAAACGATTCAGGGAGGTGGCCGGCCCGTTCGCAGGATCTGCGACGGCCGGCCGTATCCTCCCGGCCATGCCGCTCCCCGCCGATTTCCGCTGGACGACCAGGTCTGCCAGCCTGCCGAACGACCCGCTCACCGTGATTGCCTGCCACAGCGTGTGGGTGGTGGCCATGGCCCAGCGGGTGAACGACGGGATCTGGATCGCCTCGCTGGACCGGCATCGGCATGGCCCCGGCGGTCCGTTCCGCTGGTGCAGCAGCTACGAGCAGGGCCGGGCAGGGGCCGAGCTGTGGGTGGCCAGGCACGAGGAAAGGCTGCGGGAGGATGTGGCCAAGATCCTGGCGTGGCAGGAGAAGGTCCGGGGGAACCGGCTGGCCAAGGCCGACCAGGATCCGCCATTCGGCTGGATCGGGTAGGGGCAGGCTGCACCCTATCCGCGCGTAAGTGATTGATCGTATTGGGGCGCAATCTGCACTTTTGGGATGCCTCGCGCAGCCCCGAAACCCTTATAGATCAAAAGGATGGTCCTATCTGTAACGATGCCTGGGGGGCAGAGGGTCGTCGGTTCGAATCCGGCCGTCCCGACCAAAAGCAGCGATAGAACAAGGGCTTGCGCCATGCGGTGCAGGCCCTTTTTCGTTGTGCACCCTATTACCACCCTATCGCCACCCTATCGAGGCAGCGCGATACCCGTGGTGACCGGCTGCCACGGCGCTTCATGGCCACCCAGGTAATGCTCAGTCATCGACGCGTTGCCGTGCCCCATCAGCGCTTGAATCTGTTCCGTGGTCCAGCCCGCATCGCGCAGCAGCGCGCCGCCCAGGCTGCGGATCTCATGGAAGGTTGGCGGCGCATCGCCACCCACGCCGGCAGCATCGCGCGCCTTTGCGAATGCACGCGACAGCTGCTCGGGCAACACCTGCGTGTGGTGCGCGCGGTCCTTCGCGCGCTTGTCGCTGGGCCTGGCCTTTTCCGGCAGGCGGTGGATCACGAACGGCGAAACCACGTCATCGCGGCACCGGGCCAGCAGGTCGAGCAGCGGGCCAGCCACAGCGATCTGTAGTCGAACGTTCGTCGAGCCCTCGGTTTTCGACGGCACCACCCACAGGTGGCCGTCGCGCATGTCGGCGAACTTCACCGTAACCACGTCCTCGCGGCGCAGCAGCGTCACCAGCGACAGGTCCATGGCGTTGCGCAGCCAGGGTGCTGCCTGGTCCCATATCGCGCGGTATACGTCGAGGGTCAGGCGCACGCGCTTCCGCTCGTGCTGGAATCGGCGAGTCGCCAGCGCAGGGTTGGTATCTATCCAGCCTTCTTCCACGGCGCAGGCCAGTATCCAGCCCAGCACCAGCCGGAACTGCTGGCGCGCGCGGTCGGATTCGGTCACTTCGCGGATGAAGGTGGCGCACACCTTCACCGTCACGTCGGCCACCGCCTTCGAACCCAGCCCGGCCTCGATGCGTCGGATCACGCTTTCGTAGACCTCGGCCGTCTTCGACGCCCACTTCCTGCCAGGCACGTCATCGCGGCGGAACACCACAATCGCATCAGCCACCGTCTCGCCTGGCGTGATGACCCGGGCCACCAGGTCGTCGGTGGGGATCAGCAGCGCGTTGAGCTTCTTGGCCGCGGCGAACGCGCGGGCCTGGTCGGTGCCCATCCACGTCTCTTTCTTCGTGACCGGGTGCCGGTATTTGAACCCGTCCCGGTTGGGGTACAGATTGGCCGGCCATCCCTGGCGGCTCTTGCTTCGTTGCCTCGGTGCCATCGTCAGGCCGCCTCACCCAATACTCGCGCGACAAGATCATCGCCGCCGGCGAGCCATTCGTGTTCGTCGATGAACCAGGTGCCGCCGACCTTGCGGCCGGGCAGCTTACCCTCGCGCAGCAGCCGCTGCAGCACCTGCATGGACGGGCGGCTGCCTTCTTCAAAGTAGCGGGCCAGCCACCGCTCGGGGGTCATCAGTTGCATGCTGGTTTCCTTCAGTTCGTGGCCAGCGCAGCGCGCAGCTGCTCGGTGGCCTGGGTTGCTGCATCGCGCAGGCGCAGCACCTCGGCGCGCAGGCGGATCACTTCATCGGCCGCGACCACCAGCTGCTCGCGCAGCACGTCCTTGGCCGGCTGCTTCATGCGGCGTGGTTCGCGGGGGAAAAGCTGGGCGGTCATCTTCCTGGCTCCTTCCAGCGTTTGACCGCCTTGCAGTAGGCGATGACCTTCCGGCAACCCGCGCAGTCGATCGTCTGGCCAGCTTCGGCGAAGAGCACGTCCGGTTCGTCGGCGCAGGTATCCATGTGGTTGCAGTCCCAGGCGACACCGCACAACGTGTATTCCTCGCACGCGGGGTTCCCGGCGTGGCGGATGGCTGCCTCAGCCATGAGCGCACCTCCGCCAGCACCAGCGCAGCCCATTTCGCGCGGCGCGGCATGCGCGGCTGATCGCCCACAGGGTGGCGATGCCGGCCAGGAACCCGGCCAGGGCAAACACGTGGACCATTGCAGCGGTGAGCAGCTGGTCAGCCATGGGCGTCGGCCTGGTCCTGGTAGAACTCATGGGCGCGATCCAGCTCGGTGCGGATGTAGTCCTGCCACCAGCAAACATCGCCGCCACCGCCGTCACCCAGCAGCCCGGCGTCGTAGCGGTCCAGCTGCAGACCCATGTCCACGGCCTGCGCGGGCGGCCGGCGAAAAAGGGGCTCGGTGAAGAACCCATCGTCATCCTTCCTACGAAGCACCACCCCGTCATTACGGGGATCGTTGAGCTGGTGGATGTTGGCGTAGCCCACCGGCTCCCCCACCGGCTGGCGGGCGTTGATCGGCTCTGCGTCGCCAGCGCTGTAGGCAAACACAATGTCGCGCCCGTGGCTTACTGTGATGGCGTCCTCGGCCACGGTTACGCGGTAGGCACCCACCTTCTGCGCGATCAACTCCACCGGCTGGCGGGCGGCGAGTACTGCTTGCAGTTCTGCCGCGTGACGCATGGTGCAGTTTGCGATCTTCTGGCAGAGCGTGTTGTCGCTGATTCCGACCTCGTCGGCGTCCTTGCGCCACCGGGCGACCAGCGATTCCAAAAGCGCACCCCCCTGACCACCCGGGGAGGGCTGGGCGGAGAGGGCGGCTTCGATGGCTCGCAACGCGCGCTTGTCGGAGTCAGTCAGCGACTTGTGATTGATGCGGATGGCCTTCGCCTTATCACCATCGTCTCGGTACTGCGCCGCGAGCAAGGCGCGCGCCGCGTCGGACGGCATCACCTGCACCCTCCCACCGGGCTGCGCGTCTGCCAGGGTCTTCTTGGTATTCATGCAACCTCCTGCAGTTGGGAGGCCTGCTCGGCCTCGATCAGGGCATAGCCGATGGCGTCGACGCGCGCGCGCAACACGCGGCGCGCTTTCAGCAGCTCCATTGCGATGAACCGGCGGTGGTCGGTGAGCTTGAACGTCCGCGTCTCGATGTGCAGCTTCCCGGCCAGGTCGCGGCGGAACAGGCGGTAGGTGAGGACGTGGCCGCCCAGCACCTTGTCGATGGACCGGCCCCAGGCGAAGCCCTCGGTGCGCTTCGGCAGCCGGCGGTCGTAGCGGTGGTGGCTCATCAGTAGGTGCCCCGTGCGTTGTCCAGGGCGGTCTGCACGTCCGCCGAAAGCTGCTGGTCGGCCACGCTGGCGAACAGAACGTCGTAGTTCCAGGTCGTGTCGCGGAACACGCGCCCGTCGTCGAAGTCGCGCAGACAATCCAGCACGTCGTTGGCAATGGCCTTGTCCTCGTCGGTTTCGACGGAGAACCGGTCGAGCGCATGGCGCACACGGTAGGGGCCTTCGCTCCAATCGCCGCGCGTCTGTCGCATTGCCACGGCCAAGTCGAGGCGCTTATCACGGCCGCGCAACGCTTCCAGGACGTCCTCCCATGACGCATCGATGGGGAGGTCGTACCTGAGCAGCATCGCGGCCAGAGCCATATCCGCCTTGCGCTGCTCGATCAGCCGGTTGTGCTCCCTTTCCTTGTGGCGGTCAGCCTGCTCCTTCTGCTTCGCTGCTTCCGCTTCGAACCGGCGGTAGTCGGCCAGCAAACGCTCGTAGGATGCTTGGGCATGGTCCCACCCGTCGCTCGTCTTCACCTCCCGGCGCAGGTCGGTAAGGTAGCCGGCGTCATGTGTGATCGACTTCGGGTAGCGGGAACGGGAGCGCAGATCGCGTTCGCTGAAGCGCGAAGGCATTCCGATCTCGGCCATCAGCGCTGTTACCCGTTCGATGATTTCCTGGTTTGCCGCCATCGCGGGTAGGTTCGCTTCATGGGTTGCCTTGTCCTCCGCGTAGGCCTGTTCCAACTTCTGCAGGGCAATGGCAGCTGTGCGCGTCGGGCAGGCGCTGCCGTAGCTGGTCGACGGCGCGTAGTACTTGGGGTCCGTCTTACAGCTGGTCACCTTGTTGCACGGGGCAATCTGCTGGATCTTCATGCGTAGCTCCGAAGCGGCACGCGGCGCACTGGCCCGTGCCACAGGTTGGTGAGGTTGTTCAGGCGCACCTGCAGCGGGTCGCGGCGCAGGGGGCGCAGCGGGTCGTGCAGGCGGCGCTCGGTGTTCCGGCAGGGCGCGCACGCGGCGGTGGCCTTGCCGTTGATGAGCGGGAAGAACCGCAGCGGCAGCCGGGCCGCGCACTTCGTGCAGGCCTTCATGGCGTGCGTGCCTTCTGCAGGTCCGCCCAGGTGAGCGGGTGAGGGCGCCGCTTGATCCGCTCGTATGCGGCGCTGTGGGATATGTCCAAGATCTCGGCCACCTGCGCGGTGGTGTAGCGCTTGCCCTCGATCACATGGGCGAACAGCTGGGCGCGGGCCTGGCCGGCACGGCGCAGGCTTTTTGCGTGGTAGGGGTAGAGGGCGACGTCCATCAGGCGGCCACCTCTGTGCTGTAGCCCGCAGGCAGGTGTTCCTCGGCGAAGGCCAAGTAGTCCAGCGCCAACTGCATGCAGTCGTCGTGCAGGCCGGGGTAGCGGGTGACCTCCAGCAGCTGTGGCGGCGACACGCGGTACTCCAGTTCGCCGACCTCCTTCAGTTCGAACACGTTCCATCGGAAGACGTCGGCGCCGAACAGGTCCAGATAGAACCGCCACTGGTAGCCGGCCAGATACCGCTCGGCATCGAACCGGCTGGTGGTCTTGTGGTCATCGACGCGCTTTCCGTCGAGGCAGTCCACTTTGCCGGTCACGGTCAGGCCGCCGTACTCGCCATAGGCGCGAACCTCGCGGATCGTCGGCAGCACCAGCTCGCAGTCCGGCAGGTGGAACGTGTGATCCATCGCCTGCAGCACTTCGTAGTCGCCCGGCACCGCGTGTTCCAGGGCATCGTGGAACGCGGTGCCGGCCAGCATCGCCTTGGTGGGCTGATCCACGGTGATGTAGCGCACCAGGTCTGCCACCGGCTGGTCGTCGGCGTCCCGCCACTTCCGGAACGCCTCGATGTTGGACACGCGGGCCAGCACGGTCAGGCTGCCTTCGGCGCGGCGTACTGGCCGGCCTTGCTGTCGAAGGTAAGGCCGAGTGCGGCGGCACGGTCGTTCAGCAGCACCTTCATGGCCTGCGAGCCGCCCTTTGCCTCCGGCAGCAGCGCATTGATCGCGGTGACGTCCTGAGCAGCCGTGGTGCGGTCGCGCCACTTCTCCAGCGCCGCCTGAGCCTCGCGCTGTTCCTCGGTCATGGCGTTGAGCCGGTCCTTGATCTGCTGGATCACGCGAGCGAGGAACTGCGGGTCACGCTCCGGGTGCGGTACTTCCAGCGGTTCCAGCTGGCCCGGGTTCTTGCCGAACGACGCATCGGTGGGGCTGAAGTTGAGCATGCGCTTGCCGTCGCGGATCGACAGCCGGCCCATGGCATCCGCCGCCTTGTAGATCTCGCCCTTGCTGCCACCCTGGACGTCCAGACGCTCAATGATCTCGTCGCCGTTGCGCTGCTCGTCCATGTGGGCGATCAGCACCACGTCCTTGCCCAGGCTGTTGAGGTGCTTCAGCCATGCCACGAACTCGGCCTTCAGCTGGCCGAAGCCCTGCAGCGTCAGCGAACCACCCCGGCCCATCTTCGGATTGCGGCGGATGATGTCCGGCGTCAGCGTGTCGAGCGCGCGGCCGGCAGTGTCGACCACCACCGTGTTGAAGTCGGCCAGGTCGTCGGCGGTGATGTGCGCCACGTCTTCCCAGCGCTCCACCTGCACGGTGTCCTTTCGGTTGGCCGATCGGTGCGCGCCGCGGTCGAAGTCCAGCAGCAGCGGCTTGTCGGCAGTGAAGGAAATGGACGTCTTGCCCAGGCCGGGGGCGGCATAGATGCAGACGTTCAGGCGGGTGACCGTGATCGGGTCGGTGGAGCGGATGATGCGCAGTGCCATGGTTAGAACTCCCGTTGGCGTGATGAAGGGGAATGAATGCCGGCGTCGTGGAATCCCGGCCGGCGCGGGGCCCGTGAGGGCGGGGGAATGCGTTACGCGGCCAGGTCTTCCTGCTGCGGCTTGCTGCCCTTGGCCTGCTTGGTCGGCGGGATCAGGGTGATCTGCACGTCTTCCTGGATCAGTGCGCACAGGGCGCCGGCCTGTTCGGTGGTCGGATGGAACAGGGCGCTCACGGTGACCTGCAGGCTGCCGCCGTCCAGCGCTTCGAACTTGAAGTTCTTCAGCGTCACGCCGGACAGCACCATCGGTTCGGTGAGGCCCAGGCCGCCAGCGATCACCAGTTCATAGCCCGGGTATTCCTCGTCCCAGGGCAGGGCGCCCAGTCGCGGGAACTTCACGGCGGTGAGCCCGTCGGCGCCTTCGATCAGATCCTGCTGCTCGCCCTGGCCGGGCTTGCGATACAGGGCCTTGCGCAGATCTTTGCTGAAGAAATCCAGCACGCTGCTGCCGGTGGTGGCGAGCAGCTTCAGGTCGCCGGCCATCTTGTTTTCGCCGCCATGTTTCTCGGCGCGGGGGTTGTAGTTGGAGACCTTGGCGGTCGCGTCGATCAGTTCGAACATCGGTGGTGCCTCTCAGGAAGGCCGGCCGCGCCGGCGGGAAGTCAGGACCAGGCCAGCGGCCAACACATGGCGGCTGCGAGCGCGGCGGTGATGGCGTAGCAGGCGAGGCAGGCGGCGACGTCGCGCCAGTTGCTGCAGCCAAAGAAGGTCAGGAGGCGCATCAGGCTTCCCCTGTGGCCTTGGCGATGGCGGCGCGAGCCAGTTCCTGCATTTCTTCCACTGCGATTTCCAGTGCAATCTGGCTGCGGCACTGCCCAGTGCAGGGAACGCATCCGCAGTCGTGCGGCCGGGCGATTCGCTCCAACGCCTCCAAGAGATCCGGCGCGGCGGCGATCAGACGGGCGTTGGCTTCCGCGTTCTGGTAGCAGAAGGTGTGGGAAAGCCCGTACTGAAATTCCTTGTCGTCCCTGATAACGCCGACGCCAAAAACGTCCACGTGCGTTTGCGGATGCGGGGTTACGGCCCACGGCCCCGGCGTGTGCTTACTGCTCATCGTCGTTTTCCTCCACGCACAGGCCGTCCACGGCCTCGCGGTTGTGATCGGTGTCTGTGGGTTCGCACGCGGCCAGAGCGGCGCGCAGGCGGTCGTCGGCGGCCATATGGTCCGCCAGGTCGCGGGCTGCAAGGGAGGCGCGGGCGGCGGCGAAGACCTCGGCGATCAGGTCGTGCGCAAGGCCCAGCTGGTTGTCGGGATCGGCATTCGGTAGATCGATGGCAAGCACGCATTGGGTGCCATAGATCACCTGCAGCACGTCGATGCGCCGGCTCACGACAGCACCGCCTGCGCCAGCACAGCGGCCAGCACGCCCAGGCAGAACGACAGGGAATTGGCGACGACAGTAGCCACCACGTGGTGCCGATGCTCGCGTTCGGCGGCGGTCATGCGGCCTCCATGGCGTCGAGCGCCTTGGTTGCTTCTTCCAGTTCCGCTTCCAGCGATTCGATGTGCTGGTTCTTCTCCGCGATGCGCTCTTCCAGCTCGGCGATGGTCTGCTGGGCCTGGATCAGTTCGAGGTAGGCGTTGTCCAATGCCTCGCGCAGCGGGATGGTCGCTTCGTCCTTGATGCTCTCAACCAGATCCTTCAGCACATCCTCGATCGCAGATGGGATGGACTCGATAGCCTTGTCCCTCAACTTGTCCAGCTTCGGGCAGGTTTCCCCGATGGCATCGAAGGACAGGCGGCGGGCTTCGCGCTCGTTGGCCCGGCTCATGCCGCCACCTGCTGCAGCGCCAGTTCCAGCAGCTGCGCGTCGATTGCGGCGGCCTCGTCGCGGGCCAGCCGGTACAGGTCCAGTAGAACGCCCGAGCCCATCAGGTCGGCCGGGTCCGTGTGGTGCAGCCGGTGCAGCGCCAGCGAAACCTCGGTGTAGTGGGTGCCGCTGAAGGTGCCGGCCGTCAGTTCCTCGGCCTCGCGCAGCTTCGCCGGGTCGGTGCGGTAGGCCTTGGCCAGGTCCGCTGCCTGCTCGGCGCGGTACTCCTGTTCAAGGCGCGGATCTTCCTGGTCGTCCCAGCTGCGCTGGGCGTTGCGTGCCCGGTCGGAGGGAGTGTGGAAGGCCATGACTCAGGCCTCCCCACGCTGGCGGCGATACCGCAGCACCGCGCTGGCGACCAGCGCTGCCCAGGCGATCAGGTAGAGGATTGCTTCTGCCATGGTGGACCCCGTCTTGGATGGCCCGGGTGGGCCGGCAGACGCAGTAAACCATGGGTTACCTTTGCGGTCAACAAAAAGTTACATGAACTGCAAAAAAGTGCCCGGGAGGTCCCGGGCGTCTGTTAGTCGCCGATCTGCGCCTTAACCATGTCCGCTCTGATCGAATCGATTGCCTGCTGCTGTACATCCAGTAGCGACTTGCACTGCATGCCTTGGGTGTTCACGTAATCGTAGTCACCGCGCTCAGCGGCCGACATCAGGCGCAGCTTCATGGCTTCACGGCGCGGGGCGACCATGGGCAGCCACGCTTTGTATCTGGCGGCCTTCCCGCCTTCCACTGCGTGGATGTTCGCGTGTAGCCAAAGGGCTGCGGTCTGCGCTCCATTTCCCATGTTGCTGAGTTGTTCTGCCGAAGCGGGGTTGCCAGCTTGGTGCTCGAGTTGCGCTAGGTAGTCCCACAGCCCTGCGCAATCCGCGAACTCGTTGGCCCGTGTCTTCCCATCCTGAACCGTCTGCTGATCCGCTACTGATAGGGGAGGGAGTGCCAATGCGGCGATGAGTGGTAGAAGGGTGATCATTAGGTTAACCGTAGCGTGAGCGTAGAAGGCCGGCATCCTCGAAAGAGACCCCGTCGCGCATGCAATCCTGTGCGCGCTCCAAGTCCTGATGCAGCTGAATCAGATCGTCATCGGGCAGCTGCTCGACGCCCATGTAGCCGAAGCAGGCCTGGTCAATGAGCAGTTGCATAGGCTGCCCCCAGCGTCGTTTGAAGTGCCTGATCATGCGGATATGGGACTCGCGGAGCACCACGTCCATCCGAAAGCCATCCTTCTGCGCGAAGGCCTTCCCAGTTGGTACGACTCGTAATGTGGGCTTCTTCGTATCACTCACCCTCAGTACCGAGGCTCTAGCCGCTAGACGCTGTGCGAGCTCCTCGAACTTGCTGTTCTTGTCCATCCGCGCCACCCCTGATCTTCTTTGCCAGAATCTTCGTTAGGTCGAACACGTTGTTCGTCGGCGCATCGCCACCGAACTGTTCGACCACCTCGTACGCGGTCTCCAAGAGCACGGGGTCGCTGATCCAATCCCCTGGATCTCCTGTGAACTCTAGGTAGTGCCGAAGCACGTCGACCGAGGCGGCAAGCTTCACAAAATCCGGTCGCGTGGCATGAGACGCCGTTGACTCCGCCGCATTACGCGGTCCATCGCCTGACGACAGCCACCGGGGGTTCACTCCGAAATATCGGGCCCACTCTGTGAGGAACACCCCGTTAGGTGTCTGGTTCTGCCCCTTTTCCAGACGGCCCACGTACTGCTTCGTGGTTCCGACGATGTCGGCCATCTGCTGCTGGGTTAGTTGCCTGCTCTTCCGCAGGTCTTCGAGACGGGCGCCAATGCTCATGTAACGAATGATTGACGGAAAGTTGGAAATCATGGTTGACGACTCCCGGTAACCGATGATTTACTCTTCGGCATGAACCCGACCCTCGCTAGCGCCAAAGCCGCCCTCGGCATCGAAACGAACGCCGAGTTCGCCCGATTCCTTGGCCTTCCCCGACAGTCCATGACCGGACGGGATGAAGCCAAGCCCATTCCCGATGCCTGGTGCTGGAAGGCGGCCCAGAAGCGGCCCGACCTGTTCGCGCCCGCGCCCGCGCCCAAGGGCAAGCGGCGTAAGGCAATCCGCGCTTCCGACTCGGCCACAGAATCGGCCGGAACGGAGGCCTGAATGTTCAAGTCTCCATTCGCCGCCGGCGTTGTATGGGGCTTGGGTGTCAGCTGCCTCTACATCATTCCCATCACCTTCGCGACGTTGACTGACACCGGCCTCTACGGCTTCGGCGGCTGCGTGGCCGTGATGCTGCTTGTCGCCGCAGCGATCGCAGAGATCCGCGCACGCAAAAAGGGGGGCAACTCCTAATGCCCGTCCTCGCTCAGCAGCTTCGCCAACTCCTTCTCCAGCGCCGCCACCAGGTGCGAGGCCATCTCGTAGTTGTGCCGGTTGCTTCCCTTCCACGAATCGCGCTCGGCGCGGGCACGTTCCAGCTTTCGCTGGGCTGCTTCGATCTGCTCGGTGGTTGCCATGTGTGAAAAGACCTCGGATCTGTTGGAAGCCTCGCACCGCCGGATGCTGGCGTGGTGCGACGCGAATGGTGGCATGCCCGAAGGCTACGCCGAGTCGGCCCTGGCCGAGATCGCATTCTGGCGCAGCGTCGAAGCGCACACGAGCGTCGAGTTCGCAGCCTCCATGTTCGGCCAGTGGCAGGACGAGCGCCTGTCGGTATCCGATGGCACCTGACATGGCTACCTCACACCGGCCTGGTGGGGAAGGGCACAACCACGCCCACCGCACCGGCCGCCATCGGCTCGCGCTTCTTCCGCTTCAGCGGTCGCACGCGGGTCTTTTCCCCCGCCCTTACGAGGGCAAAGCACCGCCCACCGGTCCAGATCATCTGGACGACGTTTCCGTGGGCATTCCGCAGTGAACCGGGCATCGGGGCCTTCCGTTGTGGTGGGCCTCCATTTCCGCCCCCAACCCCCTGGCAAGAAAAGGCAAATCATGGAAATCACTGACAACCTGACGGATCCAACTGGACGGCTTCACCTGGGTATCTGCGTGACCCGGAAACCGAAGGACGCGCCGCTGCAGGTCGTGCGGCAAATCGAGACCCCGGACCAGGCGCTGGCCATCGCGATGAAGGCCGGCGACCACAAGCTGGCGAACGTGGCCGCTGCCATCGGCAAGTCGGAGAGCTACGTGTCGCGCATGCGCCGCGGCATGCGTCCGATCCCGCGCCGGCTTGTAGGTCCTCTGTGCGCTGCGACGGAATCGAACCTGCTGCGCCAGTTCTTCGACCTGCAGGCTGCCATGGAGCCGCCGTGCTGGCGCTCGGAAGTGTCGCGCCTGGCCGGGATGCTGAGGGGCGCATGAGTACCGACGCGCGTCTCAGCACGGGTTTGCCCGGCCACCCGAAGACGAAAAAGCTGGTTCGTCGGCTCGGTCCTGCCGCTGGCTGGTCGCTGGTGTGCCTGATCCTGTGGGCGCGCGCCAACCGGCCGGATGGCGATCTGGAAGGGATGACCGCCGAGGACATCGAGTTGGCTGCGGACTGGGCTGGCGACAACGACGCGCTCGTGCGTGAGCTGGCCTCGGTCGGATTCCTAGATGGCAGCGATGGCGCCTACCACCTGCACGACTGGGCCGAGCATCAGCCTTGGTCAGCTGGCGCTGAGGCCCGTTCGGAGAAGGCGAAATGGGCTGCACTCTGCCGTCGGCACGGTAGGCAAGAAGCATCGCAGCTGATGCCAGAGTATGCGGCCAAGCTGCTACAAGCACAGAACGAGCAGGGCAGTGGTCTGCCAGTAGCAGGTGGAACTATGCCACTAGCAGATTCTGGCACTGCCCCGTCTCCGAATCCGTCTCCGTCTCCGAATCCGTCTCCAAAAGAAGAAGAACCTCCCCATACCCCTCCGGCTGCCGCCGAAGGGGCGAAGCCAGGGCGGAAGAAGCGGGAGAAGATCACCTTCGCTGCCTTCCTCGACCAGTGCCAGGACGCCGGCGAATCGGCCATCCCGAGGACGGACCCGATCTTTGCCTTCGCCCGTGATGCTGGGATCCCGAAGGATTTCCTGCACCTGGCGTGGCGAGAGTTCGCTGGCAGACACCGCGACAGCGGCAAGATGCAGAAGGACTGGCGCGCCCACTTCCGCGATGCCGTTCGCCGTAACTGGTTCAAGCTCTGGTGGTTGCCGCCTGCAGGTGGTTGTGAGCTGACCACGGCCGGCGTGCAGCTGGCCCGTGAGCGTGATGCCGAGAAGGCCCGTGAGCAGGAGCAGGCCGCATGAGCGCCCAGCCTGCCTACCGTGACGACTACGCCTACCTGCCAGTGCCGCCGCACTCGATCGACGCTGAGCAGTCCGTCCTGGGCGGCCTGATGCTGGCGCCGGAAGCGCTGCGCGATGTCCGCGACCTGCTGACCGAGCGGGACTTCTACCGCCGCGATCACCAGCTGATCTGGCACGCCATCTGCGATCTGGCCGACCGTGAACAGCCCTTCGACACGGTGCTGCTGATCAACTGGTTCGAGAACCAGCGGCAGCTGGATTTGGTGGGCGATGGCGCGTACCTGGTCGAGCTGGCCAGCACCACGCCGTCTGCGGCCAACATCCGCGGCTATGCCGAGGTCGTGCGCAACAAGGCGCTGCTGCGCGGCGTGATCGAGCGCGCGACCGAGATCACCAACGACGCCTACGGCACGGCCGACGAGGACGCCGATGCGCTGGTGGCCAGCGCCACCGCCAAGTTCGCCAACCTCAGCGTGCAGTCGGGCGGCAACGGTGGCCTGGTGATGGTGCGCAGCGATCTGCAGGGCATGTGGGAGGAAATGGAGGCCCGGTTCGAAGGCACCGCCGACCTGGGGCTAGTCCCGCCGTGGCAGAACGTGGCCAGGAAACTGCCCGGTCTGGAACCCACCGACCTGATGATCCTCGCGGCTCGGCCGTCGATGGGGAAGACGGCCAACATGCTGGAGTGGGTCTACAGCGTGGCGGCGCAGGGCAAGCACGCTGCGGTGTTCAGCCTGGAGATGGCCCGCCGGCAGCTGCTGGCGCGGCTGATGAGCATGCATTCGGGCGTGCCGCTGTCGCGCATGCGGGTGAAGGGCGAACTGACCAACGACGACTGGCACAAGCTGAGCATCGCTCGGAACTTCCTGCATGGCCTGCCGCTGGCGATCGATGATTGCGGCTCGCTGCCGGTGGATTCGCTGGTGGCGCGCGCGTCCCGCATGCACGCCAAGGTGAAGGGCGGGTTGGGCGTGGTCGCGGTCGACTACCTGCAGCTGCTGTCAGGGCCGGCCAAGGCCGGTAACCGGACCGAGGAAGTCTCCTACATCTCTCGCACGTTGAAGAAGCTGGCCAAGACGCTGGGCTGCCCGGTGATCGCGCTGTCGCAGCTCAATCGGTCGCTGGAAACGCGCACCGACAAGCGCCCGGTGATGGCCGACCTGCGCGAGTCGGGCGGCATTGAGCAGGACGCCGACGTGATCGCCTTCATCTACCGCGACGACTACTACACGAAGGATGCCTGCGGCGCTCCCGGCATCTCGGAATTCATCCTGGCCAAGAACCGGCAGGGTGAGACCGGCACCGCCTACCTGCGGCATCACCTGGAGTGCAGCCGATTCGAGAACTACCACGGCGAGAAGCCGAACTATTCGCTCAAGACCGTGCTGCGCTATGCAGACGATGACAGCGGCGGATTCGACGCGCCGCGCGATCGCCGCAGGAGCGGCAAGGACATGGCAACCGGAGAGCGTGCATGACACCGAACGAGAGGGCGAACTGGTGCATTCAGCAGGCCGAGGAAATCGAGGCAGGCCTGCAGCCGGTGGATGCCGATCTAGATCTGATCCCCATCGGCTACGCGATCGCCGGCTGGTGCAGGGGTATGGCCACCGCCTTGGCGACGGAAGAGGAACGCGCCGCATGAACCTGGGAACCTTCATTCTCCGCGCAGGCAATGCGCGTGACCGAATGGCCGCTGCATGGCGCTTCGCCTGCCAGTTCCTGGAGCTGGGGCAGGACGTGTGCGTGACCGTCAAGGAACACAAGCCGAGCCGTAGCCTGGAGCAGAACGCCATGTTCCACGCCATCTGCGGCGAGCTGGCCACCCAGCTGAAGTGGGCCGGCCGCTACATCGATGCCGAGGGCTGGAAGCGCCTGCTGGTCGACGCCTGGGCGCGCGAGTCCAACCGCCAGCAGGGCGACGTGGTGCCGTCCCTCGACGGCGCCAGCATCGTGAACCTGTCCATCCAGACCCGGCGCATGACCGTGGGGCAGATGGCCGAGCTGATCACCTTCGCGCAGGCCTGGGCCGTGGACAACAACGTGCGCCTGAGCGACCAAGCTCCCCGACGATTGCAGAGGTATGCGGCATGAAGCGCGGACGCAGCACCAGCAAGCCCACCGTTGAGCAGCAGCAGCGCATGGACGCCATCAAGGACATTGGTTGCGTGGTCGCCTACGCCCTGGGCCTCGGCTACATCCCCTGCGACGTGCACCACCTGACCGTCGGCGGCAAGCACGGTCAGAAGCGGCGAGGCCACGACTTCACCATTGGACTGAACCCGTGGTCGCACCGCGGTGAGCCCTTCGGCGGCATGGACGCGGACACCTGCGAGCGCCTGTTCGGCCCGTCCTACGCCAAGCAGCCGCGCCGGTTCCGCCAGGAGATCGGCAACGACGACTACCTGCTGGACCTGCAGAACACCGCGCTCGATCAGTACTGGGGGAGGGTGCGGCCATGGCGCGCAGCCTGACCTTCGGCATCGACCCGGGCCTGAGCGGAGCCATTGCCACGCTGGTGGACGGCGAGGCCGGGCCGGTGATCGACACCCCCACCATGGAAGTGGACGGCCACACCGAGCTCGACGCGCGCGCCATGGCGATGTTCATACGGGCCGCAAAGGAAATGAACCCTGGCGCCCACGTCTCGGCCTGCATCGAGCGCGTGCGGGCCATGCCGGCCAAGGGCCGTAAGCAGGGTGCGCAGTCATCCATGAATTTCGGCGACACCTACGGCAAGGCCAAGGCCGTGCTGGAGCTGCTCGGCATTCCCACCGCCAGAGCGGAGCCCGCCAGCTGGAAGCGGTCGTTCGGTCTGCTGAAGCAGGAGAAGGACGCCGCTCGCGTGCTGGCGATCAGCCGGTTCCCCTCCGCAGCGCCGTCTCTGCGCCGCAAGAAGGATAACGGCCGCGCCGACGCGCTGCTGATTGCCCTTTGGTTCGAGAACACCCACCTGGCCTCGCACATCACCGACGAGGCCTCAGCCTGATCCCGACGAACCCCACCGGGGGAACGACCATGCGCAAGAAGACCGACAACCAGACGACCAGGCAGGCGGCACCGCACCGGCAGTTCCGCCGGTCAGCGGTCAGCCTTGCCGTGGCCAGCGAGGCGGACGTGCTGGTGGTGGCCAGGAAGGTGCTTTCCCGCGTGCGCGACATCCGCAACGCCCAGGGCGAGGGTAGCTATGTCTTCGGCGACCCTGCCTGCTGCATCTTCGCCCTGCGCATCGGCTCGGCAGCAGGGGAGGGCATGTTGCGGGAGCACCCCGACTGGCTGTTCGGGCTCTACGGCGCCGACACCGCCGACGGCAAACGGGTCAGTTTCCCCAGCCCGGAGCAGATCGCCGAGGACCTGCGGGAGCACTACGGCTGGGAGCAGCCAGAGCCCATCCGCTGGCCGATGCAATTGGAATTGTTCGCTGCTGCCTGATCGCCATTGATCGGAATGCTCAGGCTGGGATAACAGCAGCATGAGCGACCGCCAGACGCCATCCAGTCAGGAAGCCACCCGGGGCGAGTACCGGGACGACCAGCACGCAGGTGTCGACAACAGCGTGCAGCCGACACGGGGAATGCCGCGTTGCGGCGGCCATGGGGACTTGCCTCTCCATGGTGACGTTCATGCCCTCGGGAATCGGCAGCCTTGCCCGCAGGGGGCGAGCTGATGCCCCGCAAGAAGCCAGAAGCGCCTAAGGCCAAACCGGCCAAGAAGGCCGCAAAATCCCCTTCGAAGGGGGGCAGGCCCACCAAGTACCGCGCGGAGTTCACGCGCCAGGCCGCACTGCTGGGCCGTAGGGGCTGCACCGACCCGGAGGTGGCGGAGTTCTTCGGCGTAGCCCTGTCCACGGTCAACCTGTGGAAGATCAAGCACCCCGAGTTTTCGGAAGCCCTAAAGCTGAGTAAGGCCGAGGCTGACCTGCGGGTGGAGCGCGCCCTGTTCGAGCGGGCAACCGGCTACCGCTGCCGAGAGGACGACGTCCGGGTGGTGGAAGGGGAGGTGGTGGTCACCTCGACCGACAAGCAGTACCCCCCGGACACCACCGCAGCGATCTTCTGGCTGAAGAACCGCAGGCCAGGCAGCTGGCGCGACAAGCCAGAGGGCGAGGATGACGGCGATACACCAGCACCGGTCGCGGTCACGGTGAACGTGGTCAGCGGGCGCCGCCGGAATGCCAACCCTTAACGAACCGCAGGCCGCGTTCCTGCAGCTGCCGCACAAGTTTCGCGCCTTCGTGGGTGGGTTCGGCTCGGGCAAGACCTGGGTTGGCTGTGGCTCGCTGTGCAGCCACGTGTGGACGCATCCGCGCGTGCCGGCCGGCTACTTCGCGCCCAGCTATCCGCAGATCCGCGACATCTTCTATCCGACCATCGAGGAAGTGGCCTTCGACTGGGGGCTGCGCGCGCGCATTGTCGAGTCGAACAAGGAGGCCCACCTGTACTCAGGCCGCCAGTACCGCGGCACGATCATCTGCCGGTCGATGGACAACCCGGCCAGCATCGTCGGCTTCAAGGTCGGCAAGGCCCTGGTCGATGAGATCGACACCCTGAAGAAGCGGAAGGCCCAGGACGCCTGGCGCAAGATCATCGCCCGCCTGCGCGTGAAGGCCGACGGCCTGCAGAACGGCATCGATGTGACGACCACCCCCGAGGGGTTCAACTTCGTCTACGAGCAGTTCCACCAGCTGCCCAGCGAGAACCCGAAGCTGCAGGCGCTGTACGGCCTGGTGCACGCCAGCACCTACGACAACGAGGCCAACCTGCCCGACGACTACATCCAGTCGCTGTTCGAGAGCTACCCGCCGCAGCTGGTGCAGGCCTACATCGATGGGATGTTCGTCAACCTGACCACCGGGTCTGTGTATCCGGCGTTCTCCCGCACCGCCAACAACACGACGGCCGAGATCCAGGACGGCGAGGCGCTGCACATCGGCATGGACTTCAACGTGCTGAACATGACGGCCATCATCTGCGTGATCCGCGACGGCGAGCCGATGGCGCTGGCCGAGCTGACCGGCATCCGCGACACACCGGCGATGATCCAGGCGCTGCGGGACCAGTACGGCGGTCACCGCATGACGATCTACCCGGACGCCAGCGGCGACAGCCAGCACACCAACAACGCCAGCACGTCCGACCTGGGCCTGATCCGCGCCGAAAGGTCGATGACCATCGTGGTGCCGGCGGCCAACCCGCGCATCCGCTCGCGGGTGGTAAGCGTCAACGCCATGATCCTCAACGCCAAGCGCAGCCGTCGCTTCCTGGTGAATGTGCGTAACTGCCCGAAGCTCACCGAGGCGCTGGAGAAACAGCCTTACGACGCCAACGGGCTGCCCGACAAGACGACCGGTTTCGACCATCCGCCGGACGCACTGGGCTACTTCATCCACAGCAAATTCCCCGCCGCAGTGAGCGCGCGCGACCGACCGTCCATTGAACGGCCTCGGGTGCTGGTGCCCCATAGCCGCCAGTGGTTGGAGCACTCCGACCAGCCCTCACTCGCCGAACGTAGGAGATCCGCCCTGTGACCATGCCCACCGCCGACAGCTTCAACGACGCACTGGCGGCCGAGCAGGCAGCCGACGCAGAGCGCGAGGCGCAGGCCCAGGCGCTGGCACAGGAAGAGGCAGACGTAGCCAACTGGCACAAACGCATCAAGGAGTCGCGCGAGTTCGACAAGCACGCCCGGAAGGGCTACGCGCTGGACCGTCGCTACTGCCGCAACCAGGTCGATCCGGTCTATGACGTGAGCGTGCCGATCGCCGGCACCTACGTGAACCTGCTGACGTCGTTCCTGTACGCGCGCGACCCTGAGCCCGCCGTGCAGCCCGCCGAGTCGGTCGGCTCCAGCCGGGTGAAGCTGGCCAAGCAGGTCGGCCGCACGCTGGAGATCGTCATTGCCTCGCTGTGGAAGCGTGGTCGCCTGAAGCACGCTGCCGACGCCATGGTGCGTTCGGGCCTCAGCATCGGCATCGGCTGGATCAAGGCGGCATGGCACCGCGAGACCGAGCGCGACCCTACCACCGATCAGCGCATCGCCGACCTGCGCGCCAAGCTCGAATCCCTGGCCCTGATGGAAAGCGAGCTGGCCGAGGGAAACGCCGCCAACCCGGACCTGCTGAAGTCTCAGTACGAACAGCAGATGCAGACGCTGGAATCCCAGGTCGAGCACATCATCTACAACGGCCTGGTCTTCGACTTCGTGCGCGGCGAAGACATCCAGGTCTCCATGGACGTGGCCACGCTGAAGGACTACGCCATCTCGCCGTGGATTGCCCACCGCACCTTCATGCCGTACGACAAGGCGCAGGCCACGTTCCCGGAGCTGCGCGACGATCTGGGGAAGGCCGAGGCCTACTACCACGTGCAGCCCGAGAGCCGCGCGCGCGAGGATGGGTTCGCCCCGGCCGACGGCGTGGTGAGCGACAGCGACGCCGAGGTGTTCCGCAGCGCCACGGCAGCGGGGCAGGGCAGTGATGCCGGCCCACGCTTCCTGTGCGTCTGGGAGGTGTGGGACCTGACCACCAACCTGGTGCACACCATCACGCCCGGCCTGCGCCGCAACCTGCGCCAGCCGTATACCCCTGACCAGCGCAGTACGCGCTTCTACCCCTTCTTCCAGTGGGCGCCGCTGTGGGTAGATGGGGAGCGGCATCCGCAGTCGCTGGTGGACCGCTCACGCGCCCTGCTGGACGAATACAACCGCACCCGCACGAACTATCGGGAGCATCGCCGTCGCGCCATCCCGAAGCTGGGCTTCGACCGTGGTGCTGTCGAGCCGGACGACGCAGCGAAGCTGGAGGGCGCTGGCATCGGAGAGATGGTCGGCTTGGACCTGAAGGGCTTGCCCGCCACCAGCGTGCTGTTCCCCATCCAGTACAACCAGATCGACGCCGCGCTGTACGACACCGCGCCCATCCGCGCCGAACTGGAACTGATCTGGGGCATCCAGGAGGCGCTGTCCTCCAGCATCCAGACCGCGAAGACGGCCACCGAGGCCGACATCCAGCAGCAGGGAACCGAGTCGCGCCTGGGCTACAGCCGCGACAGCCTGGACGATGTGCTGGGCGAGGTCGCGCAGTACACCGCCGAGGAAGCCATGTCACCCGCCGGCCTGTCGCCGGAAGAGGTGAGCGACATTGCCGGGCCAGAGGCGCTGTGGTTCAACGCGACCCTGCCGGAGCTGGTCACCGCGCTGCTGAACGTCGACATTCGCGCGGGCAGCTCGGGCCGCCCGGCGTCCAACCTGCGCCGGCAGCAGTGGGGCGCGATCCTGCCGCAGCTGCAGGAGGCCGTCGTCACCATCGGTCAGATGCGCGGCGCAACGCCGTTCGACATTGCCAACAGCCTGGAGCAGCTGATGGTCGAAACCATCGAGCGCACCGGCGACACATCGATCGACGCCTACACCTTTATTCCGCAGGTGCCGCAGGTTGCGCCTGGCGCCGTTATCGACGCGCCAGCCATGCCCGGCATGCCGCCTGCTGACCCGATGCAAGCCCTTCCGCCGGCCGAAGCGCCGGCACCCACCGCAGCACCAGCGGGCGGCGTTGTCGCCCCGCCTCTCTGACCACAGGAGCAGACCATGAATGAACAACGCACCAGTCTTCCCGCATCCGAATTCACCTTCGGCCTCGATTTCGG
>NZ_CP090424.1 GCF_023518235.1 Stenotrophomonas maltophilia | reverse complement strand
CCTTGAATTCGCCGGTTCCGTTTGCCGCCGTTGCCATCAAGTGAGGTGCGTTCGGTGCGCAGGCCAACAACCTTGCCGTCCTTTTGAAGAACCTCAACTGGGTTTTCAAAGAGGTGGATCTGCAGGGTGTGCGGAGCGTCCTTTGGCTCGCGGATTGCGTACTGTTCCAGGATCTGGCAGACCAGGTCCTGGGACTTGGATGCGCGGGGCTTCTTCAGAGGCGCCGTCGTAGTCGATGTCTTCTGGATCAACAACCACGTTGATGGTGGGGGAGTGGTCGAGTTCTTTGAGTTCCTGTGGGGTGAACTTGACCTGTGCTGGGCCACGACGTCCGAAAACGTGCACTTCAGTGGCCTTGTTTTCTTTGAGGGAGTCGTAGACGTTGTCGGAAATTTCGGTGACTTTGAGCTCGTCGCCTGTCTTAGCCAGGATGCGGGCTACGTCGAGGCCGACGTTACCAACGCCGATAACAGCGACGGACTGTGCAGACAGATCCCAGGAGCGCTCGAAGCGTGGGTTGCCGTCGTAGAAGCCAACGAACTCGCCGGCACCGAAGTAGCCTTCTGCTTCAATTCCGGGGATGTTGAGGTCGCGGTCTGCAACTGCGCCGGTGGAGAACACGACTGCATCGTAGTAGTCGCGGAGTTCTTCGACGGTGATGTCTTTGCCGATTTCAATGTTACCGAGCAGGCGCAGGCGTGGCTTGTCCAACACGTTGTGCAGGGACTTAACGATGCCCTTGATGCGTGGGTGGTCTGGAGCAACGCCGTAACGGATGAGTCCGAACGGTGCAGGCATTTGCTCGAAAAGGTCAACGAACACTTCGCGCTCTTCATTGCGGATGAGGAGGTCGGATGCGTAAATGCCAGCAGGGCCAGCTCCGATGACGGCTACGCGCAGGGGAGTTGTCATGTGTTTGAAGTTGCCTTTCGTGAGCCCTTTTATGGAAACAAGGGTGTGAAAATCAAGTAGTTAAAGGTGTTTCAAGTCCAGGCTGTTTAACACTCCTAGACCGCTTGGTCTGTAAACGTAGCAGCGAAATGCGACAATGCGAAGACTTTTGCTTAATTAAATTCAAACTCCATGAAAAAACTAGACAGATCGGTCTATTATATTCACGGTGAACCTAACCTAATATCCCCAGGTTAATTCATTTAAACGGGCATTAGGTGACTCCATTGCTTTCAGTCTCATGAATCTAATGGTTGGTCTAGACAGAGCGGTACGTCTAAGTTTGCGGATAGATCAAACCGAGTGACATGTACTTCACTAGCTCTTTAAGGATTAACTCCCCATGACAACAACCACCGGAAGTGCCCGGCCAGCACGTGCCGCCAGGAAGCCTAAGCCCGAAGGCCAATGGAAAATCGACGGCACCGAGCCGCTTAACCATGCCGAGGAAATTAAGCAAGAAGAACCCGCTTTTGCTGTCAAGCAGCGGGTCATTGATATTTACTCCAAGCAGGGTTTTTCTTCCATTGCACCGGATGACATTGCCCCACGCTTTAAGTGGTTGGGCATTTACACCCAGCGTAAGCAGGATCTGGGCGGTGAACTGACCGGTCAGCTTCCTGATGATGAGCTGCAGGATGAGTACTTCATGATGCGTGTGCGTTTTGATGGCGGACTGGCTTCCCCTGAGCGCCTGCGTGCCGTGGGTGAAATTTCTAGGGATTATGCTCGTTCCACCGCGGACTTCACCGACCGCCAGAACATTCAGCTGCACTGGATTCGTATTGAAGATGTGCCTGCGATCTGGGAGAAGCTAGAAACCGTCGGACTGTCCACCATGCTTGGTTGCGGTGACGTTCCACGTGTTATCTTGGGCTCCCCAGTTTCTGGCGTAGCTGCTGAAGAGCTGATCGATGCCACCCCGGCTATCGATGCGATTCGTGAGCGCTACCTAGACAAGGAAGAGTTCCACAACCTTCCTCGTAAGTTTAAGACTGCTATCACTGGCAACCAGCGCCAGGATGTTACCCACGAAATCCAGGACGTTTCCTTCGTTCCTTCGATTCACCCAGAATTCGGCCCAGGATTTGAGTGCTTTGTGGGCGGTGGCCTGTCCACCAACCCAATGCTTGCTCAGCCACTTGGTTCTTGGATTCCACTTGATGAGGTTCCAGAAGTGTGGGCTGGCGTCGCCGGAATTTTCCGCGACTACGGCTTCCGACGCCTGCGTAACCGTGCTCGCCTCAAGTTCTTGGTGGCACAGTGGGGTATTGAGAAGTTCCGTGAAGTTCTTGAGACCGAATACCTCGAGCGCAAGCTGATCGATGGCCCAGTTGTTACCACCAACCCTGGCTACCGTGACCACATTGGCATTCACCCACAAAAGGACGGCAAGTTCTACCTCGGTGTGAAGCCAACCGTTGGACACACCACCGGTGAGCAGCTCATTGCCATTGCTGATGTTGCAGAAAAGCACGGCATCACCAGGATTCGTACCACGGCGGAAAAGGAACTGCTCTTCCTCGATATTGAGAGAAAGAACCTTACTACCGTTGCACGCGACCTGGATGAAATCGGACTGTACTCTTCACCTTCCGAGTTCCGTGCGGCATCATTTCCTGCACCGGCTTGGAGTTCTGCAAGCTTGCGCACGCAACCACCAAGTCACGAGCAATTGAGCTTGTCGACGAACTGGAAGAGCGCCTCGGCGATTTGGATGTTCCCATCAAGATTGCACTGAACGGTTGCCCTAACTCTTGTGCACGCACCCAGGTTTCCGACATCGGATTCAAGGGACAGACCGTCACTGATGCTGACGGCAACCGCGTTGAAGGTTTCCAGGTTCACCTGGGCGGTTCCATGAACTTGGATCCAAACTTCGGACGCAAGCTCAAGGGCCACAAGGTTATTGCCGATGAAGTGGGAGAGTACGTCACTCGCGTTGTTACCCACTTCAAGGAACAGCGCCACGAGGACGAGCACTTCCGCGATTGGGTCCAGCGGGCGCTGAGGAAGATTTGGTGTGAGTCTTCGGAGGAAACCCAATCCCAACCGCAACCACCCTCTGTACTGCCCATACTGCGCGGGAGAAGTTCTTTTCCCCGATGAGCAAACAGAATTCGCGTGGTTGTGTGCGGATTGCACCAGAGTTTTTGAAGTGAAATATCACGGCCAGGACGATCCAGTGCACAGGCCAGCACCAGCAAAGTCCACATCGCAAGCATTAAAAGAATCTCTCGAAAGACACAAAAGAGGTGAGTCGCAACAATGAGCTTTCAACTAGTTAACGCCCTGAAAAATACTGGTTCGGTAAAAGATCCCGAGATCTCACCCGAAGGACCTCGCACGACCACACCGTTGTCACCAGAGGTAGCAAAACATAACGAGGAACTCGTCGAAAAGCATGCTGCTGCGTTGTATGACGCCAGCGCGCAAGAGATCCTGGAATGGACAGCCGAGCACGCGCCGGGCGCTATTGCAGTGACCTTGAGCATGGAAAACACCGTGCTGGCGGAGCTGGCTGCGGCACCTGCCGGAAGCTGATTTCCTCTTTTTGGACACCGGTTACCACTTCAAGGAGACCCTTGAAGTTGCCGTCAGGTAGATGAGCGCTATTCCCAGAAGCTTGTCACCGCGCTGCCGATCCTCAAGCGCACGGAGCAGGATTCCATTTATGGTCTCAACCTGTACCGCAGCAACCCAGCGGCGTGCTGCCGAATGCGCAAAGTTGAACCGCTGGCGGCGTCGTTAAGCCCATACGCTGGCTGGATCACCGGCCTGCGCCGCGCTGATGGCCCAACCCGTGCTCAAGCCCCTGCGCTGAGCTTGGATGCCACCGGCAGGCTCAAGATTTCTCCAATTATCACCTGGTCATTGGAGGAAACCAACGAGTTCATTGCGGACAACAACCTCATCGATCACCCACTTACCCATCAGGGTTATCCATCAATTGGATGCGAAACCTGCACCCTTCCTGTTGCTGAAGGACAAGACCCTAGGGCCGGCCGTTGGGCTGGAAACGCCAAGACAGAATGCGGACTTCACTCATGACCACAACCGTTGCATCAGTACTATCCCCACACCTTAAAGATCTTGAAAATGAATCCATCCACATCCTCCGCGAGGTAGCTGGCCAGTTTGATAAGGTCGGCCTGCTGTTTTCCGGCGGTAAGGATTCCGTCGTGGTGTACGAGCTTGCGCTGTGCTTTCGCTCCAGCTAACGTGCCTTTTGAATTGCTGCACGTGGACACCGGCCACAACTTCCCAGAGGTTTTGGAATTCCGCGACAACCTGGTGGAGCGCACCGGCGCCCGCCTGCGCGTAGCTAAAGTCCAGGACTGGATCGATCGCGGTGACCTGCAGGAACGCCCAGACGGCACCCGCAACCCACTGCAGACTGTCCCTTTGGTGGAGACCATCGCTGAGCAGGGCTACGACGCAGTGCTTGGTGGCGCTCGCCGCGATGAGGAGCGTGCCCGCGCCAAGGAGCGTGTGTTCTCTGTGCGTGACTCCTTCGGTGGTTGGGATCCACGCCGTCAGCGCCAGAGCTGTGGACCCTCTACAACGGTGGCCACCTGCCAGGCGAAAACATCCGTGTTTTCCCAATCTCCAACTGGACTGAAGCTGACATTTGGGAGTACATCGGCGCCCGTGGCATCGAACTTCCACCGATCTACTTCTCCCACGACCGCGAAGTTTTCGAGCGCGACGGCATGTGGCTGACCGCAGGCGAGTGGGGTGGACCAAAGAAGGGCGAGGAGATCGTCACCAAGACTGTCCGCTACCGCACCGTCGGCGATATGTCCTGCACCGGTGCTGTGCTCTCCGAAGCCCGCACCATTGACGATGTGATCGAAGAGATCGCCACCTCCACCCTTACCGAACGTGGCGCAACCCGCGCCGATGACCGCCTCAGCGAATCCGCAATGGAAGACCGCAAGAAGGAAGGCTACTTCTGATGACTGCTCCAACCTTGAATAAAGCATCCGAAAAGATTGCATCACGCGAGACCCTTCGTCTGTGCACCGCAGGTTCCGTAGATGATGGCAAGTCCACCTTCGTCGGGCCTCCTGCACGACACCAAGTCTGTTCTTGCTGATCAGCTGGCTTCCGTAGAGCGCACCTCCGCCGACCGTGGCTTCGAAGGCCTCGACCTGTCACTCCTCGTCGACGGCCTGCGCGCCGAGCGTGAGCAGGGCATCACCATCGACGTTGCCTACCGCTACTTCGCCACCGACAAGCGCACCTTCATCCTGGCTGATACCCCAGGTCACGTGCAGTACACCCGCAACACCGTCACCGGCGTCTCCACCTCCCAGGTTGTAGTTTTGCTTGTCGACGCCCGCCACGGCGTCGTCGAGCAGACCCCGCCACCTGTCCGTATCGGCTCTGCTGGGCGTACGCACGGTGATCCTCGCAGTCAACAAAATTGACCTTGTTGATTACAGCGAAGAAGTCTTCCGCAACATTGAAAAGGAATTCGTTGGCCTGGCATCTGCACTTGATGTCACAGACACCCACGTTGTTCCAATCTCTGCGCTCAAGGGCGACAACGTTGCAGAACCTTCCACCCACATGGATTGGTACACCGGACCAACCGTGCTGGAAATCCTGGAAAACGTAGAAGTTTCCCACGGCCGTGCACACGACCTGGGCTTCCGCTTCCCAATCCAGTACGTCATCCGCGAGCACGCCACCGACTACCGTGGCTACGCCGGCACCATCAACGCTGGTTCCGTCTCCGTGGGCGATACCGTGTACCTACCTGAAGCACCACCCAGGTCACCCACATCGATTCCGCTGACGGATCCCTCCAGACCGCATCAGTTGGAGAAGCCGTTGTCCTGCGCCTAGCCCAGGAAATCGACCTCATCCGGCGAACTCATCGCTGGCGAAGACCGCCCAGAATCCGTTCGCTCCTTCAACGCCACTGTTGTTGGCTTGGCCGATCGCACCATCAAACCAGGTGCAGCAGTCAAGGTTCGCTACGGCACCGAGCTGGTCCGCGGACGCGTCGCAGCCATCGAACGAGTCCTCGACATCGACGGCGTCAACGACAACGAAGCACCAGAAACCTACGGCCTCAACGACATCGCACACGTGCGCATCGACGTTGCAGGCGAACTCGAAGTTGAAGATTACGCTGCCCGCGCCATCGGATCCTTCCTCCTCATCGACCAATCCTCCGGCGATACCCTCGCAGCTGGCTTGGTTGGCCACCGCCTACGCAATAACTGGTCGATCTAGACCAGTGTCTTAGGCAAGACCCCATTTAGGACACCTCATGATTCCCCTGATTACGCTTTCCCACGGTTCCCGCAAAAAGTCCGCAGCTGCAGGCATTACTGCGCTGACTCATGAGGCCGGACGAATGCTGGAAACACCAGCCGTGGAAGCGCATTTAGAGCTTGCTGAACCTTCCCTTGATCAGGTTGTGGCAACGCTCAGTGCGGAAGGTGTAACCAGGGCAGCGTTGGTTCCTTTGCTGTTTAGCAATGCGTATCACGCAAAGATTGACGTTCCTGAGGCAGTAAAAGATGCTTCAGAAAAGTATGGTGTGGAACTTCTCGTGGGTCCGCATTTGGGCACTGGCTCCGATGTAGCCAGCGTGCTTGCGCAGCGGTTGAGTGCGGACGCCCCCACAGATGCCCATGTGATTTTGTATTCCGTTGGCAGCTCACACGTGTCCGCCAATGAATCAGTCATCGATCTTGCCCACACCATTGCTCTCCTCACTGGCTTTTCGGTTGAGGTGGTGCCCGCTACCGGTGGGCCAGGTGCCAGCGCGCCGGAGTAATAGAGGTGGCCTCGAAACACAAGGCCGTCCACATCCTGCTGTTTGTTACGGAAGGTTTGCTGCTGGATCGGGCTATTGATCAATCCGCCAACATCGCAGCTGCCACCGGCACAAACTTCACCTATTCCGAACCCCTAACTACTGACCTCGCACCACTTGTTGCAGCCCGTTACCACGCTGCATTGAGCGCACTGCTGGCACATATCTAAGACCGCTAAGGAAATCAGCTATGCAGACATTAATCTTTATCGCCATTGCAGGCGTCGCAGCACAGCTTGTTGATGGCGGCCTCGGCATGGGGTTCGGCGTCACCTCAACCACCATCCTCATCATGCTCGCAGGTTTAGGCCCTGCGCAGGCATCCGCCGTCGTGCACACCGCAGAGGTTGGAACCACCTTAGTTTCTGGTTTAAGCCACTGGAAATTTGGCAACGTGGATTGGAAAGTAGTTGTCCGGCTCGGTATCCCCGGCGCTATCGGCGCATTTGCTGGCGCTACCTTCTTGTCCAATATTTCCACCGAAGCAGCAGCACCGATCACCTCCCTGATTCTTGCCCTGATCGGCATGAACCTAGTCTGGCGATTCAGCAAGGGACGCATCCGCCGCGACTATTCCGATCGCCCGCACAGCAGGGGATTCCTCGGCGGACTCGGTATTGTCGGTGGTTTCGTTGACGCATCCGGTGGCGGCGGATGGGGTCCAGTGACCACCTCTACGCTGCTGTCTTTGGGACGCACCGAACCCCGCAAAGTAGTCGGCACCGTCAACACCGCAGAATTCTTAGTCTCCCTAGCCGCAACATTGGGCTTCGTCGTGGGACTGTGGGATGACCTAGTAGCTAACCTCTCTGCAGTTCTCGCGTTGCTCATCGGCGCAATCGCAGCACCAATCGGCGCCTGGATGATCTCTCGCGTTAATGCAACCGTCCTCGGTGGCTTCGTGGGCACCCTGATTGTCACACTGAACCTGCCAAAGGTGCTCAACGTGGTTGGCCTTGATTTCATCCCCACCGGCCTCATCCAGGTCACCGTCCTCCTCATCGGCCTGCCGCTGACGTACCTCGGCTTCCGCCGCTACCGCAAAAATCTCCTCAACGAGACCATCTCCAGCGAAGTTGTCTCCGAACCAAAGGGCCAAAAGATTAAAAGCACTTAAAACACGCTTTTCGACGCCCACCCGCACCACCGCGGGTGGGCGTTTTCCGCTTCAGGTAGGTGAAACCTAATTATAGAACAAATATTCTATTCGAGAAAGATATTAAGGTCACTCTATTGTTTCATTCAGAAGGAAAGCGGATGTGGCTTTTTCACACTCGCTGAGAGTGAGCAGAATTTCCTGAATGGTAATTCCTTGGAATAGTCTGCGAAAGCCTTGCTGAAACTCAGAAACCTCTCATTCAAACAATCATAAACCTATCGAAGTGCTTCGCAAGCGGGGCGGGTTTTAGTTTTCCGCGTGGATCTTTCATGGGAAAGGGGAAAGTGGGGCTGGCTGAGTCCATGTGTGGTGCGTGATGGTTGTTCACGGCGTGTGTTGGGATGGGCATGGATGATACTCAAACGACACGGCTTGTTGGGCGTGCGTTGCGGATGGCGCATACGTTGCGGTGTGGTGTGCCTGATGGTGTGGTTTTTCGCAGTTCACATCGGATCAGTTGTATCGGGCGTGTCAGGAATTGGGGATCGCTCAGTCGATGGGCCGGACTGGGGTGTGTTTTGATAATTCGATAGCTTAAGTCTTTTGGTCAACGGTAAAGAAGGAGTTTTATAACCGCCAGCGTAGGCATTCCTCGCTCGGGTTTATCTCTCCTGTTCAGTTTGAGCAGGATCATGATCGCCCTGTTTCACCTGTAGGAAACTAACAAGTAGCTTAATTATGTGTCCACCACTTGCGGGCAACCCCAGCTCAAATAACACCGGAGCGTTGTTGTGCAATCGCTCCAACAAATCGGCTGAAATCCTAGAGCACAGCCGCACAAGGCCGGTTTCCATTTGCTCGGTCGGCGTCAGCTCGGCTTCTTGCTTGTCGACGGACCGTTCTTCATTATTCAGCTTTCTTTGAGCAACACCGCTTGGATACTTTATTCCATGATCTTGGGCGAACTTGGCAAGGTCACTTTGCGAAATTTCATCCGGGTGCTGAGCTTGGAGTTTTTTGCCCAGATTATTGATCGCGTAGTGAGCACGTTGCGGACGGTTTAAGCATAGTGCTCTGTGAAGATAAGTGATTGCCCAGTTAATTTGGCTGACATAAGTGAGCTGACCTGAGCTGATGAATTCCTTTCGATCCTCTTCGGTGATTCCTATTGACTAGGCGACGAGCTCAATCAAATCCCGACGGACCATAATCTGATCTTGGGGCAGTGCCTTAAGCACCGGCAGCATATATTCATTCCATTTGAAAATCGACACTAAAACGATCCTTGGAATGTTGTTGTGTACTGCATGTTTGTCGAGTCTATCTAGTAGGTACGGCGCGCGTGCCTTAATTGCCCGCTGGGGTGGTGGGGAATGGGTGGCTGGGGGCATCGAAAAGCATCTTTGATGCTTTTAAAGGGAATTGTGTGAATCTTGAAAAGTTAATTGAAAAACATTTCCATTAGGGGGTGATTTGCTGGAGTTTTGTGAATCTATTTTTCGAAATTTCAACGTGCGGGGTGGTTTGTTTTTTTACAATTGCCAGTTCATTCACGGTTGTTGAAATGTTCGGGGGTAATAACTCAACTTTCTATTTTCACCTTATTGGGATTTTGCTAGGGTGGACGATGGCAGCAATTGAATGTTGTAAATCAAACAATTGCAAGGATTGTAATTTAAGGCACATCTATGTCGGTGTGAAATTACATGTGCCAGAAGAGCAATTTGCCAAGTAATCCAAGCGAGAAGGAGTGAGTTTTATGACCACTGCTGCACCCCAAGAATTTACCGCTGCTGTTGTTGAAAAATTCGGTCATGACGTGACCGTGAAGGATATTGACCTTCCAAAGCCAGGGCCACACCAGGCATTGGTGAAGGTACTCACCTCCGGCATCTGCCACACCGACCTCCACGCCTTGGAGGGCGATTGGCCAGTAAAGCCGGAACCACCATTCGTACCAGGACACGAAGGTGTAGGTGAAGTTGTTGAGCTCGGACCAGGTGAACACGATGTGAAGGTCGGCGATATTGTCGGCAATGCGTGGCTCTGGTCAGCGTGTGGCACCTGCGAATACTGCATCACCGGCAGGGAAACTCAGTGCAACGAAGCTGAGTATGGTGGCTACACCCAAAATGGATCCTTCGGCCAGTACATGCTGGTGGATACCCGTTACGCCGCCGCATCCCAGACGGCGTGGACTACCTCGAAGCAGCACCAATTCTGTGTGCAGGCGTGACTGTCTACAAGGCACTCAAAGTCTCTGAAACCCGCCCGGGCCAATTCATGGTGATCTCCGGTGTCGGCGGACTTGGCCACATCGCAGTCCAATACGCAGCGGCGATGGGCATGCGTGTCATTGCGGTAGATATTGCCGATGACAAGCTGGAACTTGCCCGTAAGCACGGTGCGGAATTTACCGTGAATGCGCGTAATGAAGATTCAGGCGAAGCTGTACAGAAGTACACCAACGGTGGCGCACACGGCGTGCTTGTGACTGCAGTTCACGAGGCAGCATTCGGCCAGGCACTGGATATGGCTCGACGTGCAGGAACAATTGTGTTCAACGGTCTGCCACCGGGAGAGTTCCCAGCATCCGTGTTCAACATCGTATTCAAGGGCCTGACCATCCGTGGATCCCTCGTGGGAACCCGCCAAGACTTGGCCGAAGCGCTCGATTTCTTTGCACGCGGACTAATCAAGCCAACCGTGAGTGAGTGCTCCCTCGATGAGGTCAATGGTGTGCTTGACCGCATGCGAAACGGCAAGATCGATGGTCGTGTGGCGATTCGTTTCTAACGGATTGTGTTGAAACTGCTCTGAAGCTACTTTGAGGCGGTTGCTGCAGAGCGGTTTGGCTGAAAATGTGACGAACTTTGGCTGAGCTTTCGTCGCTTTTGTAGTTCTCGACATTCTCATCGTTCTGGTCGTTCTCATCATTCTCATCATTCTCATCATTGAAAAGTCACGCTTCTCCTTATATATAGCTGGTTCATAGCCAGTTAAAGGAGGGGCGTGGCTTTTTGCTGCTTAAGGCATGACCTTTGTTTGAAGTTGGTGCGGTGATGGGGGAGTGTGACCGGATTCGAACAGGAATGTACGACACGTGTCCACCCCTTCTGGAATAGTCAATTGGCATGACCGTTGTATCGCACGCGCTTGGGTTTAAGCGATTTAGGCAGGAATCCCTGGAGCTGTCTTTGTTGCGCAGTGACAACTTTCCGGTGGTGCTCGCCGTGGTAGCGCAGTATTTTCCGCAGGGGGCTATCGCTAAGCCGGCCTCAGAGCTGTATCAGCTGCTCAGCGATGATTTTCGGGTGCTGCGTGAAGAAGGATTTGAGCTGCCGAAAAGCCCGTCGGATTATGTGAGTGATTGGGTGAAGTCCCGGTGGTTTGTGCGTCGTCCGGGTAGTTCGCAGACTGGTGAGACCGTGGAACCGAGTGAAGAGCTGTTGGCGGTGCTGGATTCGGTGCAGCGGTGGGATAACCCGCATCGAAGCATTTCGGCGTCTCGAATTGAATCGTTGACGCAGGCGTTGCAGACTTTGGCGTTGGAATCGGACCCCAGCACAGCGAAACGTTTAGCTGAGTTAGAGCGTGAACGCGACAGGATTGAACGCCAGATTGAAGCGGTCCACGCTGGTGAATTTGAAGTCCTCACCACCGTGCAGATTGGTGATCGGGTAGCAGATATTTTGGATCTAGCAGCATCTATTCCTGCAGATTTCGCCAGGGTAAGGCATGAGCTGAGCGATCTGAACCGGAAGCTGCGCAGGCAGTTGCTTGATCCTGAAGATTCCCGTGGTGATGTTTTGGAAGAGATCTTCAGGGGAGTTGATCTGATTGGGGATTCCGATGCGGGGCGCAGCTTCAATAGTTTCTTTGATGTTTTGCTCGATCGGGAACGCTCAAGTCTGATTGATCGATGGATCAGAGAAGTTCTGGGACGCGATGAGGCTATTGATCTGGATTCAAAATTAAGGACAGGGCTGTACCGAATTTTCCGGGATATGGAGGATGCCAGCTTCGAGGTCAACGGGGAAATGACAGGGCTGGCTCGAAGTTTGCGTCACTATGTCACTACCGAGGAGTTCGCAGAGAGCCGACGCATGATTCAGTTGCTTCGCGATACCCGCAGTGCTGCTAAGGCCGCCGAGGCTGGTGAAGTGACCTCACTCAATCACATGGACACACCACTCGTGCGCATTGGTATGGATGTTCGCTCGATTGCGGGGTTGAAACTGAAGAACCCAGGTGAAGAACGCGTCGAAGATTTGCCTGAGCCAGTTGAAGAACAAGAACTAGACACTGAAGTCTTGATGGAACAAATTCGGGCAAGCGAGATTGATTTTGAGGAATTGGAAGAGGCTGTTTCTTTAGTTCTTGCCGAGCAATCGCACGCCACGATCACCGAGGTACTAGAACATTTCCCGGCAACGCAAGGTCTCGCCAGCATTGTTGGATTGTTATACCTGGCGATGCGTGATGGTGTTCCCACAGGTCGCGCGCAAATAGTGGAGTGGGAAAGTGATGATGCCACACACCGCCGGCGGATTACAGGATGGCAGTTCATCAGGGGTTTAAACAGTGAAGATTTGGCAGAAAGCGAGATGGATAAATGAATGATCAGCTGTGGGAAGGCGACACTGGAACGCTGACTTTTGGGTCCAGGAAAGCTCTGGTGCAATTACTCAAAGGTCCCATGGTGAATGCTTTGCAGCATGTTGAAGTGTGGCGGGCTATCACCACAGATCAAGATGCGCTCAATGCTGTGCTTAACAATTTGTTCCTCGAGTTGGTTCTTGATGAGGATGCGGGTGTTGCATTTACTCGGCCTGCCAATGGTAGACAAGAAGTATTGGTTGGAAATAACAAAACTGAAGCGATGCCCAAAGTGCTGCGCACGGAGACGCTGTCGCATTTTGATACGTTGATCATTTTGATTTGCGCCAAGAACTCACCATGGCGCCACCGGGGGAACGAGTCATTGTGGATCGTGAAGAAATCCGCGAACAAGTGTTGCTCTACCGCGTTGATGAAGAGCGAGATGAAGCCAAACTAGCTAAGCGATTCGACGCTGCATTTAGGCGCATCGTGGATTATTCATTAGCTAAAAAGACAGAGACACCTGAACGTTTTGAGGTCTCACCAGCACTGCGCCAGATTTTTGATGCCGACACTGTGGCAGGTGTGCGCGCTGAGTACGAAAAATTTAACAAAGCAGCCCATGATGGAAATGAAGAGGAACAGAAGTGACCAGCGAACAAGCTTTAGATCCTATCCACCCAGGTCAGTTCCGTCTTTCTCGGATTCAGTTGATCAACTGGGGAACCTTCCACGGAACGGTGGACATTCCTGTGACCAGGGAAGGAATCTTAGTTACCGGTGGTTCGGGATCAGGAAAATCCACGCTGATTGATGCGATCACGGCGGTATTGCTTCCGCAAGGAAAGCTGAGGTTTAACTCTGCGCACAGGCTAATACTCCGCGGAATAAGGGACGCAGTTTGGTTACCTATATCCGTGGCGCTTGGCGTGCGCAGGAGGATCCGCTGCAGGATCAGATTGTCTCCACGTACCTACGTCCCCGCGCAACCTATTCGCTGGTTGGATTGACTTATTCCAACGGTGAAGGCGTCGAGCACACCTTGGTGGCTATTTTCTATCTGAAATCGGGACACAATTTAACCTCCGATATTTCTTCATATTATGGTGTGTTTCCCGTTGATCAAGACATCAATGCGCTGCTGGATTTCCTGAAAGAGGGCATCGATAAACGCCAGATCAGAGCTGCTTTCAAGGAAGCCATCTTTAGCGAGCAGCATTCTGTATTCTCCGGCAGGTTTAGAAGCCGTTTGGGGATCTCCAGTGAGGAAGCTTTGCTGTTGTTGCACCGCGCGCAGTCGGCGAAAGATCTTCAAAGCTTGGATGATCTATTTCGGGATTACATGCTGGTGGAACCGGATACGTTCAGCATTGCCAAAACTGCCGTGGAACAATTCCAAGACCTTGAAGGTGCTTATGAGCAGGTCGAAGATATTAAACGGCAGATCCACACCCTGGATCCTTTGGTGCAGCTGAAGAATCGGCGAGAGAAAGCGCAACAGTCCAAAGATCATGCCAATGCACTGAAGAAGGCGCTGCCGACTGTCGGGAATCGCATTAAGAAGGAAGAGCAAGAAACGCTGGTTCGACAATTTACTGTCGAGCAAACGCAGGCGAAGTCGAAGGTGGAGTCCGCCAAAATTGAGACAGATCGTGCCCGCGAAATGGAAACCCTCGCGCACGACAACGTCAAACAAATTGTGGGAGCGCAGCATGGAATTTTGAGTGCGAAGAGGGAGGGGGCCGTCGATAAGCGAAGAACAATTAGCACTGCGCGCGCTGGTCTGGACGCATTGGTTAAGGGGCTGGGCGGTGCGGCGCCGGAATCGGCGGAGGAGCTTTTGGAGCTCAACAACGCTGCGCACTGACCGTGGATGAGTATCCGGCGAGGGAAGCGCTTGAATCTGCAGGTCAGAGGAATGTAGAGGACCGAACCCGTGCGGTTGATGAGTTCAAAGCGGATCAAGAGCTGTCTTCTTTGAGTAAAGGCAGCAGTAATATTGAGTACCGTTTGCTGCAGGTGCGGGAAAATTTGTGTCAGGATTTGGGCGTGAGCCCGCGGGATATGCCCTTTGCCGGTGAGCTGATTGATCCGAATAATGCGGAATGGGAACCCGTTGTGCAGCGCATTTTGGGTGGTTTTGCTGCGGAAATGTTGGTTCCTCATGGGTTGTTGCCACGGGTTCGGGATTGGGTAAATGCCAAACATTTGGCAGCGCTGCTGAAATTCAACGGCGTGGTGACAACGGGGAGTACAAAACCTCGCGTTTTCCGGCGGATTCCCTGATCCGAAAAGTTGATGTTGTGGAGTCGCCGTTTCGCGATTGGGTAAATCAAGAATTAGGCAAGCGTTTTAATATTCGGTGCGTGCGCACTCCTGAGGAATTGTCGGCGCTGGGGCCACGCGATCAGGGCGTGACCATTTTGGGTGTGCGAAAATTTGCGCAGCAGACAGGCGATCCGACGACGCGTTGGGAAAAAGATGATCGCCGAAAGCTGGGGATCGTTCCACATACCGTTTGGGTTCCACCAATGATGCCAAGGTGGAAACGCTTCGGGAAACCGTGAAAGCTGGCAAAGCAGTTGTGCAGGCAGCTGATAATCGCATTGCTGCAAACCGCGCTGAGCTGCGGGAACTTGAACGGCAGTATCAAGCTTCGCAAGAAATTTTGAAAGTGTCGTGGGCTCAGATTGATGTGGAATCAGCCGACGGCGATTGCTGAGCTGGACCGATTGCTGGAAGAGCTGAACAACACTCCAGAGGCCACCGAGCTTTCCGCGCGATGAGGCGAAGCAGACGCTCGCGAGGGTTTCTGACTTGCTTGTCGCAGCTCAGAGTGAGGAAACCGTGGCGTCGATGAACCTGAAACGCGCCGAAACTGAATTGAAACGGCTCGAAAGCCTGCCGGTTGCGGAGGTTTCTGAAGAAATCGCGCGGGAAGTGGAGAAACTATTTCTTGCCAACACCCGCCGGGTTCACGCCGCCAACGTGGATGAGCAGACCATTGCGCTGCGCGAGGATCTGGACAAACAAATCGATGCCAATGAGGCAGAACTTCGACGTTGTGAAAACCAAATTGTTGGCATTTTGCGCAGCTATATTGAAACGTGGCCTGCGAACCGCGCTGACTTACAAGCCGAACCTGAGTTTGTTGGTGAGGCCATCAACCGCCTCGGCGAGCTTCGCAGCGATCGTTTGGCAGAATTCACGGCCAAATTCCTAGGGCTCATGAACGAGATGTCCACCCGAAACCTCGGCCAAATCTCGCGGCGTCTACGTGATGCGCGCCGGGAAATCGAGGGCGCATCGAGCCGATCAACGCCTCCTTGGCGCAGTCGGAATTCAACGAAGGTCGCTTCCTGCACATCGACATCCGTGATCAAAGTGGTCCGATTGTGAGGGAATTCCAGCAGAAACTTGATGCCGCTACCAGCGGTGACCTGGGAACCAGTACCGAGAAACAAGCCTTCGCCCGTTATGCGCTGATCGCTGAAATCATTTCCAAACTCGCCTCCCACGACTCCGCCGACGCCCGCTGGCGCAACACCGTTCTAGACACCCGCCGCCACGTTCGCTTCATCGGCCTCGAGCGCGATTCCGACGGCGCAACCGTCAACACCTACGTCGACTCCGCATCACTTTCAGGCGGACAAGCCCAGAAGCTGGTGTTTTTCTGCCTCGCCGCTGCCTTGCGCTACCAGCTAGCCGAACCCGGCGCCCATTATCCCACCTACGCCACCGTCATTCTGGACGAAGCCTTCGACCGCGCCGACCCCGCCTTCACCCGCCAAACCATGAACGTCTTCCACAGCTTCGGCTTCCACATGGTGCTCGCGACCCCGCTGAAACTTATCCAAACCCTCGGCGATTATGTCGGCTCCACCATCGTGGTCAGCTACACCGAAAAACCAAACGCCCAGGGCGCAATTCAGGGCAATTCCAGTTTCTCTAGGATCGAGAAATAACATGCCATTGTTTATCGACGACGCCCTCCACCGCAGCAAAAAATACTTCCACGCGCACTTAAGCGAGCTGCTCCTCGGCGAATTTGCAGGCCTCAGCCTGCCCCTGCACCACCGACGGCAGCTAAAGCCGCCGATATTGATGCCACGAGGGAATTTATCCGCCAATGGGAGGGGCGTGATGATGTGGAATATGCCATTCGAAACTGGTCTCCTGTGGGCTTAGGTAAAACTGAAGTACCCGTTAGGCTGACGTTGAACACGACTGAGGAATTAGTTGTGTTTGCGCAGGTAGAGGATGAATGGTCTTCACTTCACGAGAGGTTTTCACAGCTGTCTGGTTTTACAGCGGAGGTGGTGGCGAAACATGTGTCGCTGTGGCGTTCGCTGTCTAACGATGATCTCTCTAAGGCAGTGTTAGTTGTGGATTGGTTTTTGAAACACCCTAACTCTGGCCTGCTGAAACGCGCCGTCGCAGTTGAAGGCGTGCATACCAAATGGCTCGAAAACCACCGCGTACTCATTGAAACGTTAGTGGCCGACAAACGTGGTGAACCTGGTCGTGCCGATCTTGGACTTGGTGACGCCGAAGCTCGCGTCCGGCTCCGCTTCCATTCCGTAGATGCTCCCGCTGGGCTCACAGACATTGAAGTACCGCTTTCCAACCTGTGTGAATTACAAGAACCGCAAGTAATTCTGATGGTGGAAAACCTCGATTCATTTCTCGCTTTACCCACTTGGCCGGGCGTAACAATTGCTTGGGGTGCGGGCTACCGTGCAGTAGACATTGTTCGAGGACCCTACTTTTCTAATGGTCGGTTGCTGTACTGGGGTGACCTTGACCTGGACGGTTTCAAAATTCTCGACGGCGTCCGCAGCCATGTTCCTCACACCGAATCCGTGCTGATGAACTCTGAAACCGTCTCCCGCTGGCGCTACCTTGGCGTTGCCGACCGAGAATTCAAGGCAGAGAGCTTTGACAACCTTCATGATTTTGAATCTGACGCACTTGACCTACTCATTACAGACGGTGAGCTCCGCATTGAACAAGAACGCATCCGCCTCGATGTTGCTGTTGAAGAAATCGAGAAAGTAATTCGTGGGTGAAGTTGTTTCAGAGTTGTTTTTTATTAAACAACTCAGCCTGTAACCTCTTGGTCGTTCTATGCTTGGTCACCATGACTGAGACTCTTTTTGTATCCGCCACAACTGAGGAAGCGGTGTATCTTCCAGATGGAATCGACTTGCTGGTGACTGGCATCGGAACGACCGCAGCAACGATGATTTTGACTAAGGAGTTGGCTACTCGGGAGGTGCTTCCTGCCCGAATTGTCAATATTGGTACGGCGGGAGCTTTGGTGGATGGATTGGCTGGCGTATACGAGATCGAATACGTTCTGCAGCATGATTTCAGTAGCGAGTTAATCGCTGAAATGACAGGAAAGCCATGCTCAAATGGTTCAACTTTGGCCACGAGTGGGCACTTCCCAGTAGCGAGTTTGGCAACAGGAAACTCATTTATTGCAGATTCAGAAACCCGCAACCACCTGGCCACCCGGGCCTCCTCTGCGATATGGAGGGCGCGGCGCTGGTGGGCGTCGCAAAGCATTTTGGTGTTCCGATTACGCTGCTGAAGCAGGTTAGTGACAGCGCGGATGAGGAGGCTTCGGGGTCGTGGTTTGATGCGGTCGATGCGGGCGCACGACAGTTGGCGGAGGCTGTGAAGGAGTTTAAATAACAAAACCCGATGCCTGGCATCGGGAGTGAGCATTATTGGCTAGCTTTCTGAGTCTGCTTTTTCTGCAGTGGCAGATGTCGGCTTCTTGCGGCCAAGGATGGCGAATCTGCTTCGAATGGCAGCAAGGGTTTCTTGGCCATTGAGGCTGGTTGGGGAACCTTTCGTCGTGGCGATCTCAATGTCATCACTGGTGATCTCACCGGCGCGCAAAGCAACCATTTCAGAGTGGTAGCGCACCCAGACAGCCAACGTCGCGGCTACTGGAACAGCCAAGAATGCGCCGATGATGCCGAACATGGTGGAGCCGACGGTGACGGATAGCAAAACAACCGCTGCGTGCAGGTTCATAGCCTTGGACTGCAGGAATGGGGACAAGATATTGCCCTCGATCTGCTGAACCGCCAGGATCAATACAAGTACCAAAAGCGCATTGGTCACGCCGTTGGTAACTAGCGCGATGATGACAGCCAGGGCGCCTGCAGACACCGCACCGACGATGGGGATGAAGCCCGCGAAGAATGTGATGACCGCGAGCGCGAGGGCCATTGGGACGCCAAGAAGCAGCAATCCGATACCAATGAATATTGCGTCAACCATGGACACCAATGCCTGAGCACGGATGAATCCGGCCAAGGTATTCCAGGTACGGGTCAGGACTTCTGTGAGGTGCCAACCTGCGTTTTCACCAGTGAAGCCGCATCCATGGCAGGAAACGAGGACCGTCTTTGAGGAAGAAGAAGGTCAACACCAGCATCACTGCTAGTGTGACAACGATGGATGATGCCGTTGACAGTCCAGAGAACACACCAGAAGCAATGGTGGAAGACTGTGATTGCAGCATGGATGTTAGGTCATTGAGCGCGCCTTCAAACTGTGAGATATCTAAGTTAAAAGGTGGGCCCTGAACCCAATCCATTAGATCTTCGATACCAACAGTTGCTTGGTCTACCACTTGCTTTGTCTGGGAAGACACGCTTGGCGCGATGGCTGCAAAAACTCCGCCGATGAGGGCGAAGAAACCCAAAATTGTGATGACAACGGCGAGCGCTCGGGAATCTTATGCTCGCGCAGCCATTTCACTGGTGGCCATAGCACGGTGCAGACTAGAAGTGCGAGGACGACTGGGAGGATGCCAACCCAGATGAAGCCCAGCATACGAAGTGCAATGACGCCGGCGATAACCAGCACGATGAAGCGCAATGCCCATCCGGACAGCCAGCTACCGTCCCTGCCCAAAATGACAGAGCGGTCGGTAGTTCCTTCAGAATCAGCCTCGACAGTTGCTTCGGCATTAGGGGGAACCGCCGACTTCTGGGTATTTAGCGGTGGCTCAAAATTGCCTTCAATCGCGTCTAAGACGGTGTCAGGCAAATCTTTCGGAGGGATGGTGCTTTTTGCATCATCCCTTTTTGGGGTGTTTCCTGATTCTGTGCTCACAAAAATCACTATGCCACAGGTGTGGGACACAGGGTGTCCTTCTAAAGTTTATGGCTGTTAATTTTGCGTGAGACTTGGTGTCAAAGTTGAGTGGGACCTGTTGAAAACAGCTCTTATCTTCCCTGATTGGGTGGTTGAAAATTAGGGGTAAACCCGGATTTTTCTCAAGTGAAGCGCTTTGACCTGCGTAAATTAAGAAAGTTGAGTCTAGTTGGAACAACTTTGTGGCATTTACCGTTGCTATATATGTAAGCTTGAGTCAGGCAGGCTCAATGAGGAGTTTTTCTTACCGGCGAAAGTCGGTGGGAAGCAAGTCAAAGCTCAAGCCGTGGACAGTACTAAAATCACCTAAAACAGGAGGCACCATTATGGGACGTGCAGTAGGAATTGACCTTGGAACCACCAACTCTGTGGTTTCCGTACTTGAAGGCATGAGCCAGTAGTTATCGCAAACGCAGAAGGCTCACGCACCACCCCTTCCGTCGTTGCATTCGCAAAGAACGGTGAAGTTCTAGTCGGCCAGTCCGCTAAGAACCAGGCGGTCACCAACGTTGACCGCACCATTCGCTCCGTCAAGCGCCACATCGGCACCGACTGGTCCGTTGCTATCGATGACAAGAACTACACCTCACAGGAAATCTCGGCTCGTACCCTGATGAAGCTGAAGCGCGACGCTGAAGCATACCTGGGCGAGGACGTCACTGATGCTGTTATTACCGTTCCTGCATACTTCGAGGACTCACAGCGCCAGGCAACCAAGGAAGCTGGTCAGATCGCAGGCCTTAACGTTCTGCGTATTGTTAACGAGCCAACCGCGGCTGCACTTGCATACGGCCTTGAGAAGGGCGAGCAGGAGCAGACCATTCTGGTATTCGACCTCGGTGAGCACCTTCGACGTCTCCCTCCTAGAGATCGGCGACGGTGTTGTTGAGGTTCGCGCAACCTCCGGCGATAACGAGCTCGGTGGCGACGACTGGGATCAGCGTATCGTTGACTGGCTGGTAGAGAAGTTCCAGTCCTCCAACGGCATTGACCTGACCAAGGACAAGATGGCCCTGCAGCGTCTGCGTGAGGCAGCTGAGAAGGCAAAGATCGAGCTGTCCTCTTCCCAGAGTGCAAACATCAACCTTCCTTACATCACTGTTGATGCAGACAAGAACCCACTGTTCTTGGATGAGACCCTTTCCCGTGCCGAGTTCCAGCGCATCACCCAGGACCTCCTGGCCCGCACCAAGACTCCTTTCAACCAGGTTGTTAAGGACGCTGGCGTGTCCGTCTCGGAGATCGACCACGTTGTTCTCGTCGGTGGTTCCACCCGTATGCCTGCTGTTACCGAACTGGTCAAGGAACTGACCGGTGGACGTGAGCCAAACAAGGGTGTTAACCCAGATGAGGTTGTTGCAGTTGGTGCAGCACTTCAGGCCGGTGTTCTCCGGCATGAGGTCAAGGATGTTCTTCTTCTTGACGTCACCCCACTGTCCCTCGGCATTGAGACCAAGGGTGGCGTGATGACCAAGCTCATCGAGCGCAACACCACCATCCCTACCAAGCGTTCCGAGACCTTCACCACCGCAGAGGACAACCAGCCTTCTGTTCAGATCCAGGTCTTCCAGGGCGAGCGTGAAATCGCAACCGCCAACAAGCTGCTCGGATCCTTCGAGCTCGGCGCGATCGCACCTGCACCACGTGGCGTCCCACAGATCGAGTGTCCTTCGACATCGACGCCAACGGCATCGTCCACGTCACCGCAAAGGACAAGGGTACTGGCAAGGAAAACACCATCACCATTCAGGACGGCTCCGGTCTCTCCCAGGATGAAATTGATCGCATGATCAAGGATGCTGAAGCTCACGCTGATGAGGACAAGAAGCCGCGAGGAGCAGGAAGTCCGCAACAACGCTGAGTCCCTGGTTTACCAGACCCGCAAGTTCGTTGAAGAGAACTCCGAGAAGGTCTCCGAAGACCTCAAGGCAAAGGTCGAAGAGGCAGCCAAGGGCGTTGAAGAAGCACTCAAGGGCGAGGACCTCGAGGCAATCAAGGCTGCAGTTGAGAAGCTGAACACCGAGTCCCAGGAAATGGGTAAGGCTATCTACGAGGCTGACGCTGCTGCTGGTGCAACCCAGGCTGACGCAGGTGCAGAAGGCGCTGCAGATGACAATGTTGTTGACGCTGAAGTTGTCGAAGACGACGCAGCTGACAATGGTGAGGACAAGAAGTAAATGACTACCCCTAACGGAATGCCCGACAATCCTGGGGATCCTGAAAATACCGATCCAGAGGCAACCTCTGCTGATCGTGCTGAGCAGGCAGCTGAAGAAGCAGCTGCCCGCCAAGCGGAGGAATCTCCATTTGGACAGGCCTCAGAGGAAGAAATTTCTCCAGAGCTCGAAGCAGAGATCAATGATCTTCTATCAGATGTTGATCCAGATTTGGATGGCGATGGTGAAGTGTCCGCTGTAGAAACACAGCTTGCCGAACGCACTGAGGATCTGCAGCGAGTCACCGCTGAGTACGCCAACTACCGTCGACGTACCGAGCGTGAACGCCAGGGCATCATCGACACCGCACGCGCAGGTGTTGTTACCCAACTTCTGCCGTTGCTCGACGATCTTGACCTGGCTGAACAGCACGGTGACCTTAACGAAGGTCCGCTGAAGTCACTGTCTGACAAGCTGATCAACATCCTGGGTGGATTGAAGGTGGAATCCTTCGGCGAGATCGGCGAAGCATTCGATCCAGAGATCCACGAAGCAGTACAGGATCTCTCACAGGGTGATGTCAAGGTTCTGGGAACGGTACTCCGCAAGGGATACCGCCTCGGCGACCGCGTCATCCGCACCGCAATGGTCCTCATTGGGGATCCAGAGGAGAGCTAGAGAGACTAAGTCTCTTAGTGGTTTCCGCCGTTGTCCACGGTCCACAGATGGAACTCCTTGAACAACACCGGCGGATATCCTTGAAGTAATAAATACTCAAAGGTATCCGCCGGTGTCCGGACAACAAAACTTGCAACACAAGATAACTTAAGAAATTGCATACAATTCACCGCATATAAGACTCATGGAAGGAGGGGATGCCCAGTGAACAACAGCGAATGGGCAAATAAGAACTATTACGCAGACCTGGGGGTCTCCTCGTCCGCTTCAGAAGATGAGATCAAAAAGGCTTACCGCAAGCTCGCCAGGGAAAATCACCCAGATAAAAATCCAGGTGACAAGGCCGCTGAAGATCGATTCAAAAAAGCTGAGGCATATGACGTACTTGGTGATGACAAGAAACGAAAAGAATACGACGAGCTCAAAGCACTTCTAGCTTCTGGTGGAATCCGCGGAGGATTCGGAAGCGGAGGTGCGGGATTCCCGGCGGGTTTCGCACGTCGACGGGAGGATTCGACACCTCAGACCTCTTCGGAGGAGGACAAGGTGGAGGGTTTTCTACGGACGGCGGTTTGGGCGATATCTTCGGTGGCCTTTTCAACCGCGCGCTGGTTCTCACCAGTCAGCTAGGCCGACGCGGGGGCGGATGTACAAACCGAAATAACTCTCTCGTTTGTTGAGGCAGCGAAAGGCACGACCATCCCAGTGGAACTCACCGGCGATGCGCCCTGCAACACCTGCCACGGATCGGGCTCCAAATCAGGCCACCCCGCAAAATGTGGAACCTGTGATGGAACCGGATTCACCTCTGAGAACAAGGGTGCTTTCGGATTCTCCGCTCCATGTGCAACCTGTGGTGGCACTGGTGAAATAATCACTGATCCTTGCGATAACTGCCACGGCCGAGGCACCGTCCGGAAGTCTCGTTCCATCACCGTGCGTATCCCAACTGGTGTGGAAGATGGACAGAAAGTTCGTCTTGCAGGCCAAGGCGAAGCAGGACCAAATGGCAAACCAGCGGGCGATCTCTTTGTGAAAGTCCACGTGAAAAAGGACGATGTGTTCACACGCGACGGCAGCAACATTTTGATCACCATTCCCGTGAGCTTCAGCGAGCTGGCTTTGGGTGGCGCTATTTCTGTGCCAACGCTCAACAAGCCTGTAAAACTCAAGCTACCTGCGGGAACGCCAGATGGTCGTACTTTGCGTGTACGCGGTCGCGGTATCGAAGCACGTGATTCCACTGGTGATCTGCTGGTTACAGTCCAGGTTTCTGTCCCGAAGAATCTGGATGACAACGCTGCGGAAGCTCTCCGCGCATATGCTGAAGCAGAAACTAATTCAGGTTTTGATCCCCGCGCTAACTGGGCGGGCCAGAACCGCTAGACGTTCTCTTTGAGAAAGGAGGTGACGAAACATGGCATCCACACCGAAAAAATCCAACGATGAAGGTCAGTTTGACCGTGTCGATTTTCAAGGGGAAGTCTTCGTTATCTCTGTCGCAGCCGAGCTTGCCGGCATGCATGCCCAAACTTTGCGAACCTACGATCGCATGGGTTTGGTCACCCCGATACGCACTCGCGGAGGCGGTCGCCGTTACTCCCGCGCTGACGTGGAATTACTCCGAGAAATTCAGCACCTCAGCCAGGAGGAAGGCGTAAACCTCGCCGGAATCAAGGCGATCATCGAGCTCGGCGAAGAAAACCGAAACCTCAAAGAATCCCTGCGTAAGGTCACAGCTGAGAATGAGCAGCTCAAAGATCAATTACGCAGCGGGCGTCCGCGTGGCGAGCTGGTGCACGTGCCCGCTCCACCGCGGTGGTCATGTGGGAACGCCGCAAGGGGCGTTCCAAGTAAAAACATGCTTGTCGACGCCACTTTCTAGCAATTAAGCGGGCACCTCCATTTATCTTTTGGAGGTGCCCGTTTCGTGCTTTCGCCAATTAGATACATGTATAACCACCCGAACAGGGGTAATAACTTTTGAAAGGCTTTCGGCGTTGAGCTGCGAGAATTTTGAGAAAAGGGGGTGAATTTAACGGGGGTTCTAGCGCGGATTGATTTTCGTGAATATGGTGGCTGCTAAGCGTGCGAATGTGCGCGTTGTCACAATCGTTGACCAAGTGTCACCTGACGCACAGGTAGTGCTCAGGTGGAGGTGGCCCAAAGGAGACCCAATGACTGTCTACGCAAATCCAGGAACCGAAGGCTCGATCGTTAACTATGAAAAGCGCTACGAGAACTACATTGGTGGCAAGTGGGTTCCACCGGTAGAGGGCCAGTACCTTGAGAACATTTCACCTGTCACTGGTGAAGTTTTCTGTGAGGTCGCACGTGGCACCGCAGCGGACGTGGAGCTTGCACTGGATGCTGCACATGCAGCCGCTGATGCGTGGGGCAAGACTTCTGTCGCTGAACGTGCTCTGATCCTGCACCGCATTGCGGACCGCATGGAAGAGCACCTGGAAGAAATCGCAGCTCCAGCGTCCAAGAATATGCCCCCGCGCGCCGGGTGGGGAGCGAAGGGAACCCCAAGGAATTGGCGTTGAGGTGGTGATTTTGCATGTTTTACTCAAAATCACTTTGATGGTCACAAAATTACACAACTTTTACAGTGACCTACATTGCTTTTTAAAGAATTAGTGTGGTGTGCAGTGCAAGGAGATATAGATATGGAACTTCAATTAGCTCTAGATTTGGTAAACATTGAAGAAGCAAAACAAGTAGTAGCTGAGGTTCAGGAGTATGTCGATATCGTAGAAATCGGTACTCCGGTTATTAAAATTTGGGGTCTTCAAGCTGTAAAAGCAGTTAAAGACGCATTCCCTCATTTACAAGTTTTAGCTGACATGAAAACTATGGATGCTGCAGCATATGAAGTTGCGAAAGCAGCTGAGCATGGCGCTGATATCGTAACAATTCTTGCAGCAGCTGAAGATGTATCAATTAAAGGTGCTGTAGAAGAAGCGAAAAAACTTGGCAAAAAAATCCTTGTTGACATGATCGCAGTTAAAAATTTAGAAGAGCGTGCAAAACAAGTGGATGAAATGGGCGTAGACTACATTTGCGTGCACGCTGGATACGATCTTCAAGCAGTAGGTAAAAACCCATTAGATGATCTTAAGAGAATTAAAGCTGTCGTGAAAAATGCAAAAACTGCTATTGCGGGCGGAATCAAATTAGAAACATTACCTGAAGTTATCAAAGCAGAACCGGATCTTGTCATTGTTGGCGGCGGTATTGCTAACCAAACTGATAAAAAAGCAGCAGCTGAAAAAATTAATAAATTAGTTAAACAAGGGTTATGATCAGCATGCTGACAACTGAATTTTTAGCTGAAATTGTAAAAGAATTAAATAGTTCGGTTAACCAAATCGCCGATGAAGAAGCCGAAGCACTGGTTAACGGAATCCTTCAATCAAAGAAAGTTTTTGTAGCCGGTGCAGGAAGATCCGGTTTTATGGCTAAATCCTTCGCAATGCGAATGATGCACATGGGTATTGATGCCTATGTCGTTGGCGAAACCGTAACACCTAACTATGAAAAAGAAGACATCTTAATCATTGGATCCGGCTCAGGAGAAACAAAAAGTCTCGTTTCCATGGCTCAAAAAGCAAAAAGCATTGGCGGAACCATCGCGCTGTAACGATCAACCCTGAATCAACAATTGGGCAATTAGCGGATATCGTTATTAAAATGCCAGGTTCGCCTAAAGATAAATCAGAAGCTAGAGAAACCATCCAACCAATGGGATCTCTTTTTGAACAAACCTTATTATTGTTCTATGATGCTGTCATTTTGAGATTCATGGAGAAAAAGGGCTTGGATACAAAAACAATGTACGGAAGACATGCTAATCTTGAGTAGTTCAGCTTGGCTGTTTTGGCGGATGAGAGAAGATTTTCAGCCTGATACAGATTAAATCAGAACGCAGAAGCGGTCTGATAAAACAGAATTTGCCTGGGAGTAGCGCGGTGGTCCCACCTGACCCCATGCCGAACTCAGAAGTGAAACGCCGTAGCGCCGATGGTAGTGTGGGGTCTCCCCATGCGAGAGTAGGGAACTGCCAGGCATCAAATAAAACGAAAGGCTCAGTCGAAAGACTGGGCCTTTCGTTTTATCTGTTGTTTGTCGGTGAACGCTCTCCTGAGTAGGACAAATCCGCCGGGAGCGGATTTGAACGTTGCGAAGCAACGGCCCGGAGGGTGGCGGGCAGGACGCCCGCCATAAACTGCCAGGCATCAAATTAAGCAGAAGGCCATCCTGACGGATGGCCTTTTTGCGTTTCTACAAACTCTTTTGTTTATTTTTCTAAATACATTCAAATATGTATCCGCTCATGAGACAATAACCCTGATAAATGCTTCAATAATATTGAAAAAGGAAGAGTATGAGTATTCAACATTTCCGTGTCGCCCTTATTCCCTTTTTTGCAGATTTTGCCTTCCTGTTTTTGCTCACCCAGAAACGCTGGTGAAAGTAAAAGATGCTGAAGATCAGTTGGGTGCACGAGTGGGTTACATCGAACTGGATCTCAACAGCGGTAAGATCCTTGAGAGTTTTCGCCCCGAAGAACGTTTTCCAATGATGAGCACTTTTGCTTCCTCGCTCACTGACTCGCTGCGCTCGGTCGTTCGGCTGCGCATGAGCGGTATCAGCTCACTCAAAGGCGGTAATACGGTTATCCACAGAATCAGGGGATAACGCAGGAAAGAACATGTGAGCAAAAGGCCAGCAAAAGGCCAGGAACCGTAAAAAGGCCGCGTTGCTGGCGTTTTTCCATAGGCTCCGCCCCCTGACGAGCATCACAAAAATCGACGCTCAAGTCAGAGGTGGCGAAACCCGACAGGACTATAAAGATACCAGGCGTTTCCCCTGGAAGCTCCCTCGTGCGCTCTCCTGTTCCGACCCTGCCGCTTACCGGATACCTGTCCGCCTTTCTCCCTTCGGGAAGCGTGGCGCTTTCTCATAGCTCACGCTGTAGGTATCTCAGTTCGGTGTAGGTCGTTCGCTCCAAGCTGGGCTGTGTGCACGAACCCCCGTTCAGCCCGACCGCTGCGCCTTATCCGGTAACTATCGTCTTGAGTCCAACCCGGTAAGACACGACTTATCGCCACTGGCAGCAGCCACTGGTAACAGGATTAGCAGAGCGAGGTATGTAGGCGGTGCTACAGAGTTCTTGAAGTGGTGGCCTAACTACGGCTACACTAGAAGAACAGTATTTGGTATCTGCGCTCTGCTGAAGCCAGTTACCTTCGGAAAAAGAGTTGGTAGCTCTTGATCCGGCAAACAAACCACCGCTGGTAGCGGTGGTTTTTTTGTTTGCAAGCAGCAGATTACGCGCAGAAAAAAGGATCTCAAGAAGATCCTTTGATCTTTTCTACGGGGTCTGACGCTCAGTGGAACGAAAACTCACGTTAAGGGATTTTGGTCATGAGATTATCAAAAAGGATCTTCACCTAGATCCTTTTGGGGTGGGCGAAGAACTCCAGCATGAGATCCCCGCGCTGGAGGATCATCCAGCCATTCGGGGTCGTTCACTGGTTCCCCTTTCTGATTTCTGGCATAGAAGAACCCCGTGAACTGTGTGGTTCCGGGGTTGCTGATTTTTGCGAGACTTCTCGCGCAATTCCCTAGCTTAGGTGAAAACACCATGAAACACTAGGGAAACACCCATGAAACACCCATTAGGGCAGTAGGGCTTCTTCGTCTAGGGCTTGCATTTGGGCGGTGATCTGGTCTTTAGCGTGTGAAAGTGTGTCGTAGGTGGCGTGCTCAATGCACTCGAACGTCACGTCATTTACCGGGTCACGGTGGGCAAAGAGAACTAGTGGGTTAGACATTGTTTTCCTCGTTGTCGGTGGTGGTGAGCTTTTCTAGGCTCCGGTAAACGCGTCGATCATGAACTCTTGGAGGTTTTCACCGTTCTGCATGCCTGCGCGCTTCATGTCCTCACGTAGTGCCAAAGGAACGCGTGCGGTGACCACGACGGGCTTAGCCTTTGCCTGCGCTTCTAGTGCTTCGATGGTGGCTTGTGCCTGCGCTTGCTGCGCCTGTAGTGCCTGTTGAGCTTCTTGTAGTTGCTGTTCTAGCTGTGCCTTGGTTGCCATGCTTTAAGACTCTAGTAGCTTTCCTGCGATATGTCATGCGCATGCGTAGCAAACATTGTCCTGCAACTCATTCATTATGTGCAGTGCTCCTGTTACTAGTCGTACATACTCATATTTACCTAGTCTGCATGCAGTGCATGCACATGCAGTCATGTCGTGCTAATGTGTAAAACATGTACATGCAGATTGCTGGGGTGCAGGGGCGGAGCCACCCTGTCCATGCGGGTGTGTGGGCTTGCCTCGCCGGTACAGACAGTGAGCACCGGGGCACCTAGTCGCGGATACCCCCTAGGTATCGGACACGTAACCCTCCCATGTCGATGCAAATCTTTAACATTGAGTACGGGTAAGCTGGCACGCATAGCCAAGCTAGTACCACCAAACACCACTAAAAATTAATAGTCCCTAGACAAGACAAACCCCCGTGCGAGCTACCAACTCATATGCACGGGGGCCACATAACCCGAAGGGGTTTCAATTGACAACCATAGCACTAGCTAAGACAACGGGCACAACACCCGGACAAACTCGCACTGCGCAACCCCGCACAACATCGGGTCTAGGTGGGCACTGTGGTTTGTTTTATCGCCCTCGATACCGGTCACAGATGCCCAAGTTTTGGGTTTCGAGGCTTCGTGGGCACTGTGGTCTGGTGCAGTCAGGAATCTACCTCGGGGTCTGAAAGAAGCGACCTCTCAGAATCGCGTCTAAGAGCCTGAACGCACCCAAGCTATACAAAGAGCTCATCTCATGACTTCGACCCGTTAGATGAGCACTCAACAGAAAAGGCCCTTCAGAATTACATCTGAAGGGCCATAAGGGATCTCGCTTAACGGGCAGTGACCTGACCAAACAGCTTGGCCACCGGAGCGATAATCGTTGGACGCAATGCCACAAATGCTCCAATGATCACCACCAACGACGCCACGAACCAACCAAAACCAACCCAGTTCACAACGTCTTGACCTGCATACATATGGTTGAAATTGCGCAACGCGCCGGTCGCCAACACCAAGAACACGTGGATACAAATGAACACGATGTAATACACCATCACTGGCATGTGCAGCGCACGAGCAAACCCGATGGGGATCAACTTATTCATCGTCGCATTGTTCTTAGGCCAGTAACTCGACATCCGGAAACCAGACACAATCGACAACGGTGCTGCAATAAAGACAGTGAAGAAGTACGTCAGCTCCTGCAAACTGTTGTAATTCGCCCAACCATTCTCAGTCGGCCAATCCAACGACACATACTGCAAACCAGCACTCAGCGCGTTCGGGAACACATCCCAACTGGTTGGAACAATGCGCATCCACTGACCCGTCGCGAACAACAAAATGATGAACACCGCACCGTTGATGATCCACAACAAATCCAAAACCAGGTGGATCCACAACGTCAAGGAGATCTTCTTGCCACCCTTTTTCGGCGTCCAATAACCCTTTGGCCTGCGGGTTCTATTGATCTCAATGCCCGTCTTGATAATCAACACCATGAAGAACATGTTGAAGAAGTGCTGCCAACTCAGCCACGTTGGAATTCCTACTGGCGCACCTTCGGGGTTGTCATATTTACCCGGATACTTCTCGACGAAGTCCTGCAACCACTCCGTGGTAAACGCCCATTTGGCAAGGACCACCGCGATTGCAGCCACGACAATTGCTCCGAGAACCAGGACACCAAGAGTCATTGCCCACTGCTTACGTGTAATTGGCTGCGCCAACCGAACTCTCAGCGGCAGTTCCTTCTTCGCATTTCCAGCTTCATCTGTGCGAGGTCGTTTCTCTGCATCTTGGAATACTGGCTTTGCGTGAGCAGCAGCTTGGGCAGGGGCTCCTGGTGCTGCTGGAATTCCTGGTGCTTGAATGCCGGGAGCTGCGGGAATGCTTGGGGTTCCAGGTGCGTCTGGTGCTCCTGGGACTGGTAAGGAAGCTCCGGGAGTTGGGACACCTGGGGTTGGAAGGCCAGGACTTGGGATTCCGGATGCTCCGGGTGCACCAGGTGCTCCGGGAACGGGAAGTGCCTCACCTGGAGTCGGAAGGGCACCGCCAGGTGTTGGGGCGCACTGCCAGGAGTCGGAAGTGCACCGCCAGGTGCGGAAATTCCTGGTGCAGGTGGGGTGACAGATCCTGGTACTGGAATGCTTGGAACGCTTGCGCCAGGTGCACTAACCCCAGGTGCTGGGACAGGAGTTGCACTTCCAGGCACAGGGATTGCTGTGCCTGGTGTTGGAATTGCACTGCCTGGGGCACTAGGTGCTGCCGGGATCGAGATTCCCGGAGCTGGAACAGCAGCGCCGGGAGCTGCAGGAACGTTAGGAACCGCAGGTGCGGACGCTCTCGGAGCTGGGACGGAACCTCCCGGAGCCACTGGAGTTGGCAATGCTCTACCGGGTGCTGGAATAGAACTTCCAGGTACGGGTAGTTTCGCCGCCACAGTTGGAGGTACTGCGTCCTGCTCAGTTTTCGCTGGTGTAGGAATGGCGCCTCCAGGTGCAGGAATAGCATTTCCTGGCGCTGGGGGAGTGGTGGAAATTTTGTTCTGTGGCGAGGTGCCGTCCATAGGAGGTGTCGTCTCTTGCTGCATTCTCGAAGGGGCTGTCACTGTCTGTCTTTGGTATTTAGGGTAGTTCGCATTTGGTGAAATTCCATATCGTGAGCTGGTTTGTTTCATACTGTGACGTTGTGTTGGGTGGGTGATGCTTTCGAATCGGGCACGCTGGAAAGTCATGTGGGCTGGTGCATGGTTAGCGTGTTCGAAGAAACATTACTAGACTGCATAGTCTATACGCATTGAACGATACGGTCTAAAACTCCAGGGAAAACAGACAGAATCCAGCGTCAGTTAGCCGGAAATTCGATACAGTGGCGATGAACGCGATATTAGAAAGAAAAAGATGACGCTTTACGACGAAACCCTCACCCTCCTTCAGGAACTTATCCGCAACGCCTGCGTGAATGATCTAACCCCAGATTCAGGTCAGGAAATTAGAAACGCGGAAAGCCTAGAACGTTTCTTTGAAGGAACCCCCAACGTTAAAATCACCAAGCTGGAACCGCATCCGGGCCGGACCTCAATTATCGTGACTGTTCCAGGCAGCGATCCAGATGCTGAGCCTTTAACACTGCTTGGACATACTGATGTTGTGCCTGTTGATCTGCCTAAATGGACTAAAGATCCATTCGGTGCGGAGATTTCGGATGGACAGATTTGGGGTAGAGGGTCCGTCGATATGCTCTTTATTACCGCAACCCAAGCGGCCGTCACCCGTCAAGTAGCCCGTGAAGGCGGCCTGCGTGGCACGCTGACATTCGTTGGCGTTGCTGATGAGGAAGCCGCGGCGGACTCGGAGCGAAGTGGCTTTCCGAAGAACACCAAAACCTCTTCAGCTGGAAAAACTGCCTCTCCGAATCCGGTGGATCGCACCTTCCAGTCCACGACGGCAGCGACGCAGTAGTAATTAACGTTGGAGAAAAAGGTGCAGCTCAACGTCGTATTCACGTCAATGGCGATGCTGGTCATGGTTCCATTCCTTTCGACCGTGACAGCGCTATTGTCAAGATCGGTGAAGTCGCCCGCCGAATCGCTGCGCCGATCTGAAGGTAGCCAAGGACGATATCTGGCAAGGCTTCGTCCAAGCGCACCGTTTCGACCCAGAAACGGAGCAGGCGCTTCTTAGCGGGACCTCCCCTGAGGCCTACGCAGAGTTCGGCGGACTCTCCCGCTTCGCCCACGCGGTGTCTCATCTCACGATCGCCCAAACTGTGGTTCGTGCAGGTCAAGCCATCAATGTATTGCCATCGCATGCGTACTTGGAACTGGATATCCGTACCCTTCCAGGCCAAACCAATGACTATGTTGATGACACCCTGCGTGCTGCTCTGGGCGATCTTGCCGATGAAGTAGAAATCGAACACCTCATCTCTGAAGAAGCAACGGTGAGCCCAACTGATTCCAGGTTGTATAACACCTTGGAAAAAGTTCTTGGTGATTTCTTCCCCGATGCGCCTGTGGTCCCAATTATTTCCTCTGGTGGCTCTGACCTGCGCTTTGGTCGTCGACTAGGCGGTGTTGGTTATGGTTTTGCAGTTCATGCACGTGAACGAACTTTGGCGGAAGCAATGGGGCAACTTCACTCCCATGACGAGGCGCTGTACCTGGAAGATCTTGAACTGACTGTTCGGGGTTATGACTCCGTCGTGCGTGAATTCCTAGGCTAAAAACATGAAGCAGGAGTCTTTTCAATTGAACGGGTTCTGAAACTAAGCACCGTTTGAAGCGCCACAACTGCAAGAACGACGCCTGCCAACAAGGGCATTCCGCCCATGGCAATTAACGGTCCGGCGATCAACCCGCCTGAAGCTCCCGCAAGATTCATCGTTAGGTCGCTGCGCCCCTGGGCGTAGGTGCGGTGGTGGATGGGGGTGGCGTCGACAAGCAATGTTGAAGAACCGACGAGGGCAGAGTTCCAGCCGAGCCCAAGCAGGATCATGGATGTGATCATGGCCCACTGTGGTTCGGGCCAAATGATAAGAAATGCTGCGGATGTGGCGAGCATGGCGAAGCCGGAATAGATGGTGACATTGCGGCCGAGTTTGTCTGTGAGCAGGCCGAACACTGGTGAGAGTGCGTACATTCCGGCGACGTGCAAACTGATGGTGAAGCCGATGATGGTGAGGCTGGCGCCGTGGCCTTGCATGTGGATGGCGGCCATGGACATGAGACCGACCATGGAGAAGTGTGCGGTTGCAACCGATGTGATGGCTTGGAGGGCTTTCGGGGTGAGGCGCTTCTTTTCTGTTGGTGCATTTGGGGTGGCTTCGGGTTTGAGGCCTTTGGGGAGGGTGAATCGCCAGACTGCGATGGCGATGAGCTGGCCAAATAAACACAGCAGGTATGCGCCGGCATGTTGTTCGAGGCCCAGGGTTTCGCTGAATCGGGCGCTTGGTTCAAATAAATTTGGTCCGGCGATTGCGCCGATGGTGGTGGACCACACAACGATCGAGAGGTCGCGGTGGGTTTCTTCACTGGCCACGTCGGTTGCGCATGAAACGTGCTTGGAGGTTAACCGCCGACATGGATCCGAGGAACAAAAATGCCAAAAGTACTACTGGAAACAAGCCGAATTGTGTGCCGAGGATCGCCAGTAGTGCGCCCACGCAACCAAGCAACATGCCCGTGCTGAGTGAAGTTCGGCGATCGTATGTGGAGACCATGCGGGCAAGGGGAATCGAAAAGATAGCTGCGCCGATCGTGGTCAATGTGGCTGATCCTCCCCACGAAGCTCCCGCCAAGTGTGCTGCCAGCAAACTTCCCATCGATAGCGTCACGCCATTGGATGCACCAACCATGATTTGGGCGAAAATCAGTCCGCTGAGAACACGGGTGCGCTGAGGGTGAGGTTGGGGCGACGAGGCGTGCATGGACTTTAGGTTAGGTTATTGAGCAGATTTATTTGGGCTTTTGTCTAGGGTGGGGAGCTATGTTCTTGACAAAGGTTTCGCTGCTTGATCATCCGGAGTCATTGCCGGGGTATTTATCGAGCCTGGCGATCGTGGAATATCTGCATGAACAGCCGTTGGAGTTTCGTGCACCGATTACTGTGATTACTGGTGAAAATGGGGTGGGTAAATCCACGTTGGTTGAGGCTTTGGCGGTGGGGATGCGCCTTAATCCGTCTGGTGGCTCTAGGCATGCAAACTTTGGCAGGGAAGGCGATATTGTGTCGTCGCTTCATCAGTCGTTGAAGTTGGTGCGGAGAGAAAACCCTCGGGATGCGTTCTTTTTCGGGGTGAGACGATGTATAACGTGGCTTCCTATTATGAGGAGTTAATGGGGGAAAAGAACATGCATGATCTTCACAAGATGAGCCATGGCGAATCGGTATTTGCGGTGATTGATCGGCGTTTTAACAATCAAGGATTTTTGTTTTGGACGAGCCTGAGGCAGGCCTTTCCATGCTGAGGCAGTTGGAGTTGTTGGGAAAGTTGGGCAACCTTGCTCGAGGTGGTGCGCAGATCATCATGGCTACGCACTCTCCAATATTGTTGGCTATTCCGGGGGCAGAGATCCTTGAAATTACATCTTCGGGTGTTGCAAAGGTGAATTTTGAGGATGCGGAGGCTGTTCGTGCGGCTCGGGAATTTGTGGCAGATCCGCGAGGTACGGCGGCGTTTCTGACTGCGGAGGAGGATCACCAATGATGCCGTATATCACCGATATTGCAGCGCTTGAACATGTGGGTGTGGCTGCTGCTTGGACAGAGAAGGTTCCTGCTTTTCGGGTGTTGAGAGAAAAGCGCATGCTGGACTTTCGTGCCGATCACCGTCATAACCGGGGAAAACGGTGTGGGTAAGTCGACATTGCTGGAGGCTATCGCGATCAATGCGGGCTTCGACACAGCAGGTGGTGAACACACCGGAAAGTTCAAACCTTCCGACAACCCTTTGCAAACTGTGGCAAAAGCACACAAGGGAAAAGAGCCGATGCGGGGGTATTTCCTGCGGGCGGAAACTCATTTCAACGTCGCGTCTGGATATCGCGATGAGGCTCCCGGCTGGGTGAACCTTCATCACATGTCGCACGGGGAGTCGGTGATGCATATTGTGCAGAATGCTTTTGTGGGCAAGGGGCTGTATCTGATGGATGAGCCTGAAGCGGGGCTATCGTTCATTCGACAGATGGCGATTCTGGCGGAGCTTAATTTTCTGGCGGAAAGTGGTGCGCAAATTATCATCGTGACGCATTCGCCGGTGTTGATGGCTATTCCGGGTGCAGAAATTTGGGAGTTTAGTGCATCGGGGGAACTGCATCGAGGGTTTGATTTTGAGGTGACAACGGCGTTTCGAGCGCTACGTGACTTCTTTGAGGATCCGGAAGAAATTGCTGAGTACATGATGGACGTCATGATGGACAACAAGGGGGAGTCCTAGCTCACAAGTAGTTCTCGAATGGATCACAAAACCTTGAAGAATGATCTACAAATCACTGTGCGCTAAATGATTTAAAATGATCCAAATAAGCATATATCGAGGTCAATGAGTTTTAACACTCTGATTGGGGGTGAATCTCAAAGAATTCCATCAAGGACTTTTAGGGATCACGGCAAGCCATTTAATGTAGTCCACACCACAGTGAAGCGGTGACGTGAATCACCCAAGCACTTAGGCATCAAACATTCAAGAGCTTGTTGTCCAAAAGTCCGACCGAGAGGGATTCCCCCAAAATGGCCGAAGTAGGAGCAGAACCCGCAGGGTCTGCACAATCCAAAACTAAACAATTTGTTGTAGGTACCGCAGCGGTGGTCATCACTGCAATCGCTGCGTTTTTCTCCATCCAGTCTGCATCCGGTGGCGAGGATATTCGTTCCAACATGACGCTGATTGCTCCTGCAGCTGCAGGTGGAGGTTGGGATACTTTCCAACGTGAGCAGCAGCAGTCTATGCGCGTGAATAAGATCGTGAACAATATTCAGGTGGTCAACATCCCTGGAGCTGGTGGAACCATTGCACTTGGCAAACTGTCTACCATGACTGCACCGAACACCTTGATGGTGGGTGGAACGGGGCATATCGCAGCACAAATTCAATTCGATACCCCTGCGAAAATCCAGGATGTCACCCCAATTGCTCGTGTGGTGGAAGAGTTCGACATCATCACCGTGCCAGCGGATTCTCCATACAACACCCTTGAAGAGCTCATTGAAGGTTGGAAGGCAGATCCAGCAGGAGTGTCCTGGACCGGTGGTGGTTCCTTTGACCAGCTTGTTATGACAGAAATTGCACTGTCTGCAGGTATAGATCCTAAGCAAACCACCTTTATTCCTTCTGATGGTGGTGGCGAAGCGATTCAGGCGCTACTGAACGGAACCGCAAAGGCATCAACTGGTGGTTTTGCTGATATGTATCCGCAGGTAGAAGCCGGTCGATTGAAGGTTTTGGGAATTGCTGCAGAAGAACGCCTTCCAGGTTCTGACATTCCAACGCTAGTGGAACAAGGCTATGACGTGACCTTGACCAACTGGCGTGCCATGTTCGCTCCTCCTGGTTTGAGCGATGATCAAATTGCGGAACTTCGAGCAATCGTTGCGGAGTCTGTGGAGACTGCTGAATGGCAGTCCGCGGTGGAACGAAACTACTGGATGAACGCCTCACTTGAAGGCGAAGAACTCGACCAGTTTGTTGAAGATGAAATTGACCGAATTGATCAGCTATTCAAGGAGATGGGCTAGTGAACGTCACTGAACAATCCGGCGAGTCCCATATCGACATCCCGGAATCACACCAGCTGCCCGGACCTCGTCCAGTTGGCGAGGGCACTTTCTGGGAAGGCCGCCTCCGGGCTCATCATGCCCGCAATTCTTACGGCATTTAGTTTGTATTTGCTCATCGGTGTTTTAAACATGGATGTGGGCAATGCAGCATTCCCAGGACCTCGATTCTTCCCAACAATCCTCGGCATCGCGGGTTTGTTGGTGGCAGTGGCATTGACCATTCAAACCATCAAGTACCCCATGCATCCAGAAAATGAATCTGGCCGAAGCTGGAAATTCCACTCTGATTACGTCTCACTCGCGTGGGCGATCGGTGGCTTCTTCGCCTTTGCAGTCTTGCTTCCATATCTTGGCTGGGTCCTTGCTGGCTCCTTGTTGTTCTGGACAATGACCAGGGCTTTCGGTTCCAAACGCCCAGGTTTCGATGTTCTTGTTTCCCTCATGATGAGCTCCGTGGTCTACCTCGCATTCGATGTGGGCTTGGGACTTAATCTTCCTTCCGGACTTTTGGGTGGTGGCTTTTAATGGATATTTTGTCCCTCTTGATGGAAGGTTTCGCCGGCGCGCTAACGCCGATGAACCTCCTCTGGGTGATTGTCGGCTGTTTGCTCGGCACCGCGGTTGGCGTCATGCCTGGTCTTGGATCCTCCATGGCTGTGGCGCTGCTGCTGCCAATGACCTTCGCGCTTGATCCAACTGCCGCGTTCATTATGTTCTCTGGCGTATATTTCGGTGGTCTCTTCGGTGACTCCACGATGGCAATTTTGATGAACACCCCAGGTCAGGCATCGGCAATCGCCTCAACATTCGAGGGCCACCGCATGGCTCTTAACGGCCGTGCGCCACAGGCTCTGGCTACCGCAGCGATCGGTGCCTTCATCGGCGGTATCGTCTCCTCCTTCATCGTGGTCTTCCTCGCACCAACCCTGGCGGAACTGTCCACCGCATTCGGCCCCGCCGAGTACTTCGCACTGGCACTCTTCGCGTTCGTCGCCACCTCCTCCGTGGTGTCCGACTCCGTGTTTAAGGGACTTGCGTCCCTCATTTTCGGCCTCGGCATTGCGACCATCGGCATCGATTCGGTCACCGGCATCGAGCGCTTCACGCTCGGGGCACCGCAGCTTTTCGACGGAATTTCCCTCGTTACTGTTACCGTCGCGATTTTGGCACTGGGAGAAGTGTTTTACATTGCAGCCCGCGCACGCCGTGACAAAGCAAATCTGGAGACGCGCTCTGCAGGCCGTCCGTGGCTTACCGGAACGGAATTCAAAGAAGCCGCTCCAGCCTGGGCACGCGGAACCATCATTGGTCTGCCTTTCGGTGTGATCCCTGTTGGTGGATCTGAAGTTCCAACCTTCTTGGCTTACTCCACCGAGCGCGCATTGGATAAACGACGCAAAGATCCGCAGTTCGGCGATAAAGGTGCAATCCGAGGACTCGCTGCTCCTGAAGCTGCAGGTAACGCCACCACAGGCATGGCGATGGGCGCTCTTCTTGCCCTGGGTCTCCCAGTCTCTGCAACTGCGGCCATCATGTTGGCAGCGTTCCGCCAGTACGGAATCCAGCCCGGACCACTACTCTTCGATCGCAACCCTGAACTTGTCTGGGCACTTCTTGCCAGCTTCTTCATCGCGATGATCGTCCTGCTGTTCATCAACCTGCCGTTCGCACAGCTGTGGGCAAAGCTCCTGCTCATTCCAAACCACTACCTCTACTCCGGCATCGCATTGTTCTGTGGCCTGGGCATTTACGCCACCTCCGGCGCAGTGTTCGACCTGCTCATGCTGCTCGGCATCGGTGTCGTGGCTTTGATCATGCGTCGCTACGGTTACCCGCTGGCACCGCTGATGATCGGTATGGTTCTTGGACCTTTGGCTGAAACCTCCCTCCGCGACGCACTACTGTCCTCGGTTGGCGATTTCTCCATCCTCGTCTCCAGCCCCATCACCTGGTCCCTCTACGCAGTGCTCGCCATCTTCATCGCGGTCAGTGTCATCACTGCAATCCGCGGTCGTCGCAAGCACCTGACTTCTCAGCTCGAAACCATCGACGCTTAAAGTCCCCGTATAGAAACAGGCAAACCGTAGCTGTGGCTACGGTTTGCCTGTTTGTTGTTTAAGGCCTCGAAGTCGCTTAGAGACCATTCTGTGGGGTCATTTTTCGGCCAGTGCGACCAGCCTTTCGAGGTCTGCTGCGACTGCTTGGCAATCTTCTTCGAAGTTTTCGTTGGGGCGGACGGTGAAAATGAGTTCGGAGCCGGTGTCGTGGGGATGACTCGGAAAGGGTTGAGCACTTTAGTTCCGTCGGGGAGGGTGACTACGTGGTCGAGGATTCCGTAGGTGTTTATTGGGGTGAATTCGGTGTGAACTAGGCCCATGGGGGATTCCAAATGGAGGAGTTGGCGTCGATAAGCGAAAGCGTCCCGCTTGCTAAACCTGAAGCCCAAGCGGGCAGCCTAGGAAGATCGCGCGCTATCTCGTAAATTTTTTGGTCGGGTGGCGGTGCTGAGGAGGGTGACATGTCTGGAAGCAGATTGACGCATGCTTTCTAGCGTAATGTGGGTCACAGAAAATGCTCTCGCTTGGAAGGCAGGAATCCGATGAAAGCCGATCTCACCCCGTACCGTCAGTTCAATGGAAATGCCAAAGAAGCAATGGAGTTCTACCAAACAGTTTTTGGTGGCGAGCTTCAGATGATGCCGTTTTCCGCCATGCATTCTGAGGAGGAAGTTGGTGGTGACGGCGAGAAAATCATGCACGCTGAGCTGGTCGTTGATGGTCAGAAGTTGCTTTTTGCCAGTGATATTCCGCGCGTGATGCAACGAATGAAGGGCGAGGACACTCGTTGTCGCTGACTGGTGGCGCTGAGCTGGAAGAGGAAATTCGTGGCTACTGGGAGAAGTTGTCTGAGGCGCGACCGTGACCATGCCTTTGGAAGCTGTTCCTTGGGGTGCGGTTTATGGTGCGCTGGAGGATCGCTTTGGAACTCACTGGATGTTCAACATCGGTGGCTAAAACTTTTGGAAACTTATTGAATTCGGGTGAGGCAACTGCAACTCTGGACTTAAAGCTTGATTTTGAGCATTGAGGAAAAGGTGGTTGCCATGAAAGAAGATCTTCAACGAAGGGCCGTTGTTAAGGCGTTCATTATCTTCTTGCTTGGAGTTCTCACCGGAATGTACATCAGCATCATGTATGCCAATGCGCTGGTTGCGCTTGGTTTTATGATCGCCGGATTGGTAGTGGCAGTGCTGGTTTATATGGTGAATCGGTAGCGCAAGGTGGAAAGCGAAAGTCCCCGCCTCGAATAAAACGAGCGGGGACTTTAAAAGTCGCTAAACCTAGACTGAGGATCGGAAGGCGAAAGCCGAGATAGGCTAATTAATTCTGTTGAAACTTTTTAGCCAGTTCGGTTAAGAAGTGATCTACAATCCCGTCGGCGTAAATTTTCACACGTTCTCGAAAGCTTTCAGTAACAACAGGCTCGACTTCACGTCCGTAAGCGTGAAAGTTGTATCCAATAGAAGTAGCTGCCACGAGGTCGCTGCTCGCTCTTTTCCCATCTCGAGCTGCTATTACTATGGATAGCGGGTGGAAGATTTGTTTTGGAGAGTTGCTATTGAAAGCTAAGGTCAGACAATAGCTATCAGGGAAAGCGTTATAGCCCTCTGGCAGATTGAATGGGGAACCGATAAAAATCCGTTGAAGTAGAAACTCCAACCCATTCCTTTTTCCTTCTTCATCCAATCGAGATCGGATTTCTGTAAATAAACTTTCTTGGAGCCTATGTGCAGCATCATGTAATTCTGGTAATACGCGAGTGGGGCGTAGCGCATCCGAAAGCTTAGCCGAACCAGATTTACCCGCGATCGGGGTAGTGAGATCAACGATAATAGAGTTAATAGTATCGGTCACTCGTTCAGCAAAGAATCTAATCAGCAGGAGCGGGTTATTCTTGTCCGCTGCTTCTAGAGCATGGATGTAATCTCTGCGTTGATCTTGGTAGATTACGAGAGGGACACCAGGATCTTTGTATAGAAAAACACTAGCCAAGGCTCGTGCAACTCGTCCATTCCCATCTGCAAAAGGATGAATACATACGAAAGCATAGTGGGCATAGGCAGCTTGAATAACCTTCTCGGCTGCTAAGAATTCCTTAGATTCAAGTTCTGAAATAAATCTAGCCATTTCAGCAGGAGTATCTTCAACTGGGGCGTATGCATGTACAGATCCATCTGAGCGCTGTGGACTATTTGGCTGAGTTTTATACTCGCCTTTCTGAAGCGCCTGATTTTGGACTCCAACGGCTGTAAAAACCTCGTGGCTTTCTTGGCTCCGCAGAATGACGGCGTGCAAATTTCTAATCCATTGCTGAGAGATTGGAGTTCTACCAGTTACTGCATCGAGAACATACTCAAAGCCTTCTAGAGTATCGTCAAACGCAGGCTTAACATGTTTGCCTTTCATCGCCATTTGTTGCTCCCAAGCCCCTACCTGCGTTGCAACTGTATGGGTAAAACCGCGATCAGTTTGGAAGATTCCTTCTATGGCATTGGTATCAACTCTGGCGAGCTCTTTTTGCTCTCTCTAGCGCAGCATCTAACGCAGAACGATCAGTGCTATCTTTCAAATCAGAAAAATGGCGTGAGGATTCGATGACATCTAAGAGCGACACCTCGATCTGTTTCCAATCGTCAAAACTCGGGAATGGCTGATAGTTGGAGCTTTGAATATTCTCATCATTCATACTGCTCAGTGTAGTGCGTTGCAATTTTTATCCCGGAAAGCGAAAGTCCCCGCCTCGAATAAATCGGGCGGGGACTGCTTCACGCGTTAAAACAATTTAGACAATTGCTGGAGCTTCGCGGGCCTGGCGGACCATTTCTTCCCAATCAACAATCTTCTTGCGCTCGCGCCTTCGGCTTCACCGAGTGCGCGCTCTGCTGCGTCGAGTTTGTACCAGCCTTCCCAGGTGGTGAATGGGATGTTGCGGGAATCGAGAAGCTCGATGATGGCTTCTTCGCCCTGGTGCTTTGGAGCTTCAAGTACACCTGGCGACGGCATCCTTGATGAGGATGTCGGTGGTTTCCTTGGCGTCGGACTTGGTGTTGCCGATTAGACCGATTGGTCCACGCTTGATCCAGCCGGTTGCATAGAGGCCTGGTACTGGTTCTGCGCCTGGAGCGGTGAGGACATGTCCGCCGTCATTAGGGATGACGTGCTTGTTCTCATCGAATGGGACGCCGTCGATGGGGTCGGACTTGTAGCCGACTGCGCGGTAGACAGCCTGGACTGGCCAGT
>NZ_CP090423.1:3275000-3355000 GCF_023518235.1 Stenotrophomonas maltophilia | reverse complement strand
ACCGGTGCCTTCCTGCTTGCCGCCGTGCTGGGCATGCTGGCCGGGTTCTCCGGCATCTTCGCGCGGCTGATGCAACGGGTGCCGATGGCGCTGGCTGCCGGGATGCTGGCCGGGGTGCTGCTGCGCTTCGGCCTGGAGGTGTTCGTGGCAATGAACACCCAGCTGTTGCTGGCGCTGGCGATGTTCGCCACCTGGCTGGCCGGACGTCGCCTGTTCCCGCGCTATGCGGTCATCGCCACCCTGCTGGTCGGCATTGCGGTTGCGGCCAGTCGTGGCCTGCTGCACGCACAGCAGGTGCAGCTGCAACTGGCGGTACCGCAATGGGTGACCCCCTCATTGTCATGGACGGCGGTGGCCGGCATCGCCCTGCCCCTGTTCGTGGTCACCATGGCTTCGCAGAACATACCGGGCGTGGCGGTGATGCGCGCGTCCGGCTACGACGCCCCGGTGTCGCCGCTGATCGGCTGGATCGGTGTGGTCAATACACTGCTGGCGCCCTTCGGTGCCTATGCACTCAACCTGGCGGCGATCACGGCGGCGATCTGCATGGGTCGCGATGCGCATGAGGATCCGGCGCGCCGCTATATCGCCGCGATGGCCGCTGGCGCGTTCTACATTCTCATCGGCCTGTTCGGTGCCACCGTGGCCGCACTGTTCACTGCCTTTCCGAAGGAGCTGGTGGCCTGCGTGGCCGGTATCGCGTTGTTCGGCACCATCGCCAACAGCCTGGCCAGTGCGCTGGCGGTGGAGCGCGACCGCGAGGCCGCACTGGTCACCTTCCTGGTCACCGCCTCCGGCGTCTCCCTGGCCGGCATCGGCTCGGCGTTCTGGGGCCTGGTGGCCGGTGCGCTGTGCCTGCTGGTGCTGGGGGCCAGGACGACGGCCTGAACGATCAGGTCAGCCCGCGACGCCGCCGGCGCAGGTGATCACCATGCCGGCCTCAGCCGGCAAGCCCCTGCGCCACCAGTATCACCGCGACGACGACGATGGCCACCATGGCCGCGGCCGGCGCATGGGTGTCGCCGCGCGCGGCCAGCACACTGTGCAGGCGTGCCTCATCGCCTCCAGCCTGCGCCCTGGCGCGGGCGATCTCGCGCTGGCAGTGGGCCAGGTACCAGCGGTTGGCATACAGCGCAGCGGTGGTGTTCAGCCCCAGGGTGATGATCACCGACAGGCCTTCAGGCACCCCCAGCAGCATTTCGGCAATGCTGAAGAACACCAGTGTGCCGGCCCAGATGGCGGCGAGCCGGTACATCCTGCGGTACGCCATCCAGATCACGCCGATCAGGAACGCCGGCCAGTGCCAGGTGCCGCGGCCATCGGCAACCCCCTGGTCCAGCCGCCAGCGCTGACGGTAGATCGGGAAGTTGCCCCCGACCACGGCGGCATACAGGGCCATGTCACCGTCCAGCCCTCCCGCCGGTGTGGCGACGGGCGCCGTTGCGGGTGCGCGATAGGGGTCGGCGGGATCTGCGACGGCGACCGCAGTGGCAGCAGCAGGCTCCGGCGAAGGCGCGACCGGCTCGGCGGCGGCCACCGATGGATCCAGTTCGGCCAGTGGTCGCCACGACGGCATTCCCTCCCGCCACACCAGCGTACGCGCGGTCACGGTTCCGTCCTGCTGCAGGCGGCGCAGCCCGGCCAGGTCCACCGGTCCCTCGCTCTGTCTGCTGTTGGCATACCACCACTGCGCATCCTGCATGCGGCCCATCCCTGTTGAATCCATCGTCACTGTGAGGCACTGCCCAGGGTCTGCGCCATCTGGTGGCGCGCGCCCGGCGCAAGAGTAATCCGCTCCGGTCCGGCATTGGCCACTTCCAGGCACACATAGTCGCGCCAGCCATCGCCGACATCGGCCATTTTCGCTGCGGCGTCGGCGCCGGGATTCCAGACCACCAGGGTCTGGCTGCCTTCGCTGCGGATCTCGATCTGCCGCTGCAGCACCGGATCGCGCAGCAGGTAGTGGCCAGCAGCGCCGGTATAGATGCGGTCGCTACGGCCCGGGTCACGCCGGTCACGCCGGTCACGCAGCGACCATGGACCCTGCTGCTGTCGCGGCGGCGCGCCCTCCTCGTATTTGTCCAGGTACTGCAGGCCGTCAAGGCCATCGACCTCGACCCGGCTGGCGTCGCCCACCCTGAAATAGCTGTGCAGGGCCTGGGTGAAGGTCAGCGGCGAGGACCCGATGTTGTCGGTGGTCAGCTGCTGGCGCAGCTGGTGGCCGATGCGCAGCTGCATCTGCATGCGCAGGCCGGACGCACTGACATCCACAGGCGCCAGCTGCAGTTCCACCGCACCGTGATCGTCATACCGGGCCTGCAGCAGCTGCCAGCGCGCGGTTCGCACCAGGCCGTGCGCCGGTACATCATCGCCCTGGTCCTGGCGACCGAACCAGGGCCAGCACACCGGCACGCCCCCGCGGATCGGCGTCGGCAGCGCGGCGCGCGTGGGTGACAACCACAGCAGGTCCGGCTGTCCTTCCGGAATGAATGACAGCAGCTGTCCACCGAACACGCTGATGGCGGCAGTGGCGGCGGGAGTCCTTACCAACCACGCCTCAAGCCCGTGGAACAGGCCGGTGCTGATGTCCGGAGTCGATTGCATGCGCTGACGCTCTTTGGTGGCCGCGGCGATGATGTCGCGGCCAGTGTGCGAACGGCAAGACCTAACGCGCGGCGGGGGCGGTGCCGGCCGCCGCTTCCTGTTGCAGCGTCCGCAGGATGCGCTGCCCGGCACGACCGTCGGCCGTGGCCCAGCCGAGGCGCTGCTGTTCGGCCTGGATCGCACGGCGGGTGGCGGCACCGATCATGCCGTCGGCGGCACCGATATCGTGGCCACGCGCCAGCAGCAGGGTCTGCAGCTGGCGGCGCTCGTCGCGGCCGATGCCGGGATCGTCGGTCGGCCAGGCGGTGGCCAACCCACCGCCGCCGCGCAGCAGGTCGGCCAGCGTGGCGATCGCCAGTGCATAGCTTTCGGCGGCGTTGTAGCTGTAGATGGCGTCGTAGTTGCGGAACACCAGCAATGCCGGGCCGTTGCTGCCGGCGGGCAGCAGCAGAGCCGCGCGCGCGTCGGCCGGCAGATTGGGCGGCACCACTGCGCTTCCATCCAGCGCGGTCACGCCCAGTGTGCGCCAGTCCGCCAGCGCGCGGCGCTGGGTGCGACCGGCCTGGCTGGCATTGAAGCCGGCCGGCACGCGTACTTCCATGCCCCACGGCTCGCCAGTGCGCCAGCCCGCACGCTTGAGATAGTTGGCGGTGGACGCCAGCGCATCGGGAATGCTGCCGACCAGGTCACGGCGGCCATCGCCATCGCCATCGACGGCGATACGCGCATAGGTACTGGGCATGAACTGGGTGTGGCCGAAGGCGCCGGCCCAGGAGCCGGTCAAGCCCTGTGCCTGCAGGTCGCCACGGTCGATCAGCGTGAGCAGGGCCAGCAGTTCACCGCGGAAGAACGGCTGGCGGCGGCCGGCGCAGGACAGCGTGGCCAGCGACTGCAGCAGTGGGCGCTTGCCGAACACGCGCCCGTAGTCGCTTTCCACACCCCAGACCGCAACGATGGTGGCCGGGTCGACGCCGTACTGGGCCGACACGCGTTGCAGCAGATCGCGATGCTGTTGCAGCAGGGCGCGCCCGTCGTCCACGCGCTGGCGGTCAACCAGTGCTGCCAGGTAATCCCAGATCGGCGTGGTGAATTCCGGCTGCGCGTCCAGCAGGCCGAGCACGCTGGGGTCCGGCGTGAGGCCGGCGGTGATCTCAGCGAAGCGCTCGGCGCTGATGCCGCGGCTGCCGGCGGTCGTCTGCAGGCCAGCCATGCAGCGGACAAACGCCGGATCGCCGGCGGTGGTCGCTGCTGCCGGCGCTTGTGGTGCCGTTGCCAGAGCGGCCGCCAGGCCGAGCGTGGTCAGGGTGGGCATGGCGTCCTCCGTGTTGCCGTTGCAGGGCCATCTTAGGCCGAGCGCCGCCCCTGAACCTGAAGCGGCGCCGGCTGCCGGCCGCTAGGTGACGCGCAGCAGCCGCAGGCCGTAGGCCGGGCTGTCGGCATCCCAACGCTGCACGACCTTCAGGCCGGCCTGCAGCAGCAGCGCATCGAAGCTGTCATCGGTGTACTTGTGGCTGTACTCCACGCGGATTGGTTCGTCGGCGGCGAAATGGAAAGTTCGGCCACCGAGATGGACATCCTGCGCCCAGCGGCTCACCAGGTCGGTCTCGATGCGCAGCCGCGCGGTGCTGTAACGGGCGCGATGGCGGAAGCCCTCGAGGTCGAAATCGCTGCCGATCTCGCGGTTGAGCCGGGCCAGCAGGTTGAGGGTGAACGCGGCGGTGACGCCCTGCGCATCGTTGTAGGCCGCTTCGATCAGCGCCGGGTCCTTGTGCAGATCGATGCCAACCAGGGCCAGGCCATCAGCGCCCATGGTGTGGCGCATCGCGCGCAGCAGGGCAACCGCATCCTCTTCGGCGAAGTTGCCCAGTGTGGAACCGGGGAAGAACAGCAGCCGGCGTGCAGGCCGGCGCTCTGGTGTGGGCACGGCGACAGGCCGGGTGAAGTCGGCGCATACCGGCAGCATCTCGACCTCGGGCAGCGCCGGCGCCAGATGGTCGATGCTGGACAACAGCGCCGCCCGCGAGATCTCGATGGGGGTGTAGGCCACCGGGTCCTGCAACGCGGCCAGCAGCAGCGCGGTCTTGCGGCCACTGCCGCTGCCCAGTTCCACCACGTGCAGGCGCGGACCCACGGCGCGTACGATGTCCGGCAGGACACGATCAAGCAAGGCCAGTTCGGTGCGTGTGGGGTAGTACTCGCGGGTCTGGGTGATCTGCTCGAACAGGCGCGAGCCGCGCGCATCGTAGAAGTACTTGGAGGGCAGCTGGCGCGAGGCCCGCGACAAGCCTGCCACCGCATCGGCCAGGATCTGCTGGCGGCCCGGGGTCAGGTCGGTGAGCGCCTGCAGGGCGTCGTGCACTGTACTCATGTCGGATCCCGGGCCAGGCGCAGGCCGGAGAACTGCCAACGCGCCGGCGGCATGAAGAAGTTGCGGTAGCTGGCACGTACGTGGCCGCCGGGGGTTGCGCAGCTGCCACCGCGCAGTACCCACTGCCCGCACATGAACTTGCCGTTGTATTCACCGAGATTGCCGGCGAACGGACGGAAACCCGGGTAGGCGCCGTAGGCGCTGTGGGTCCATTCCCAGACATCGCCGAACAGCTGGCGCAGGCCGTGGCCCTGCGCGGCCTGCGGATGCAGGTGATCGTCATCGGCGAAATGACCACTCACCGGCCGTGATGTGGCGGCCGCCTCCCATTCGAATTCACTGGGCAGGCGCGCACCGGCCCAGCGGGCACAGGCATCGGCCTCGTAGTAGCTGAGATGGCAGACCGGTGCATGCGGATCCAGTTCGCGCCAGCCGCCCAGGGTGTATTCGCGCTGCAGGGTGTCGTCCCAGTACAGCGGATGCTGCCAGTCTTCGGTTTCGCGCAGTGCCCAACCCTCGCTGAGCCACCAGCGCGGTTCGCGGTAGCCACCGGCCTCGATGAAGTCGAGGTATTCGGCATTGCTGAGCGGGCGCTCGGCCAGCGCGTGGGCGGGCAGCAGCACGCGATGCTGCGGTGACTCGTTGTCGTAGGCGAAGGCGACGTGACGAGGCCAGGCGTCAGCGCCGACGGTGACGATGCGCTCGGGCGATTCGACCCAACCCTGTGCGCTGGCGATGCTGCTGGCCGGTAGCAGATCCTCGCGATACGGCGGCTGCAACGGATTGCACCAGAACGCATGCTTGATGTCGGTCAGCAGCAGTTCCTGGTGCTGCTGCTCGTGCTGGAGGCCGAGCTGCAGGTGCTGCAGTGCCTGCGGATCAAGATCGCCGTTGGCCAGCCGTGCCTGCACATGTGCATCGACCTGCTGGCGATAGTCGTAGACCTGCTGCAGCGAGGGGCGCGATAACAGGCCCCGCTGCGGCCGTGCGTGTGCCGGACCGATGCTCTTGTAGTAGCTGTTGAAGAGGTAATCCCAGGCAGGGTCATGCGCAGCTGCAGCCGGGAAGCCGGCCAGCACGAAGCGTTCGAAGAACCAGGTGGTGTGGGCCAGGTGCCATTTGCTGGGGCTGGCGTCGGCCATGCTCTGCAGCATGGCGTCCTCGGCGCTGAGGGGCGCCGCCAGCTGCACGCTGCGGTTACGCACACGGGCGAACTGACGGGCGAGATCGCGCTGCGGGGCAGCGACGGCGACGGGTACGCTGTCCATGGCCGCAGGATCGGCGCCCGCGGGTGAGTGCGATGTCATGGTCTGGCGTCACCGCGTTCACATGGATGACCGGCTCGCATTCAAGAAGCGTGCGTCAACGCCGCTAACGGCAGTGCTGCGGCCGCGTTGTCACCGCACTGGACTTCCTGCGTGCCCCTGCATCCGCTCCGCCAGCCTGCGCATTACCTGTTCGTGCTGCCCGCCGTGCTGGTCGTGCTGGTGCTGTGGATGGCGCTGGGCATCGAGGACGTGGCCAGCCCGGCGCAGCGCATCCTGCCCTGGCTGCTGGCCTGTCTCGGTGCAGGTCTGGCCCTGCTCTACCACCAGATGCGCACGCTGTGCCTGCTGCTGGTGGTGGCGCTGGTGTTCGCTCTGCTGCACCAGGATGTCGGCGGCTACCTGCGCCGTGGTCATGTCGACCCGTTGACCCCTCTGCGCTTCCACGCCGTCTCAGCATGGGTGCCGCTGCTGTTCGGCGGGCTGGCACTATGGCCCGAACGCGGACGCCGTCGTCACGATCTGCTGCTGCGCGGCGTGGTGTGGGGTGTGGCGCTGATGATCTTCCTGCTGCTTGCGGTGCAGCAGCCACGCGGGATGCACGATCTTCTGTCTGACCGTCACTGGGCCTGGATCCCGGCCAGCTGGAACGCGCTGGCGCAGCTGCCGGCCCTGCTGTTCCTGCTGGCCACCGCCGCGCTGGCCTGGCACGCATGGCGATACCCGCGACCATTGCACACGGCCATGCTGCTGGCCCTGCTGTGCCTGTGGTGGATGCTGCCGCGGGTGTTCCTGCAGCCGGTGCTGCTGCCCGCGCTGAGCAGTGCCGCGTTGCTGCTGATGCTGGGCGCGATGCTGCAGGAATTCTTCCACATGGCCTTCCGCGACGAGCTGACCGGCCTGCCCGGGCGGCGCGCGTTCAACCAGACCCTGCAGCGGGCGCGCGGCACCTTCAGCATCGCGATGGTGGACGTGGACCATTTCAAATCATTCAACGATACCCATGGCCACGATACCGGTGACGATGTACTGCGCCTGGTGGCCTCGCGGTTGGCGCGGGTGGGCGACGGCGGCCAGGCGTTCCGCTACGGGGGCGAAGAGTTTGCGGTAGTGTTCCTGGACCGCCCGGCGGCGGCCTGCGTGGATGCAGTGGAGGCCTTGCGGCAGCGTATCGAAGACACCCGAATGCAGCTGCGTGACCGCAGTACGCGCAGCCGTGACGACGAGGCCGGGCGCCAGCAGCGCGGACGCGGTGGCAGCGGCCAGGTGGTGCAGGTGACGGTGAGCATCGGGCTGGCCGACAGCCGCACCGACCCGCGTCCGTTGGCGGTGGTCAAGGCCGCCGACCAGGCGCTGTATGCGGCCAAGGGCGCCGGCCGCAACCAGGTGCACGCGTCGGCGGACGCTCAGACCGCGTCGAGGTAGTACCAGCGGCCGTCGATCTGCCGGAAGCGGCTGTGCTCGGTCATCTTCACCGCGCTGCCGCCGCCGACCCGATAGCGGGCGGTGAAGCGCACCTCGGCACTGTCGGCACCGGTAACCGTATGTTCGTGCACGGTCAGGCCCAGCCACTGCGTGCGCTGGCCGAGCGCATCCTGCAGCGACAACTCGGCAGGCCGGGTGTCCGGGTGCCAGGTCTGGCGCAGGTAGTCGGCCAGGCCGCGCACGTAGGCGCTGTAGCGCGAGCGCATCAGCCGCTCGGCATCGGGTGCGGCCGCGCCGGCATGGAAGCGGCCGCAGCAGGCGGCATAGTCGGCGGGCAGGCCACAGGGGCAGGGATCGGCAGGCGTTCGGCTCATGCCGGCATTGTCGCGCGGGACGCGGCCAGCATCCATCACCGATAGGCGTATGCTGTCGCGCCCCCACCTTGATTGATCGCCGTGCTGGAACTGGTTCCCCCTGAGTTGTGGTGGCTGGTGGTGATCGCGTTCATCGCCGGCCTGGTCGATGCCGCCGTCGGTGGCGGTGGGCTGGTGCAGCTGCCGGGCCTGTTCACGGTGCTGCCGCAGCAGACGCCGGCGATGCTGTTCGGCACCAACAAGTTCAGCTCGATGTTCGGCACCGGTGCGGCGGCGTGGCGCTATGCGCGCAACGTGCGTTTCCCGTGGAAGCCGGTGCTGTTCGCGGCGGGTACGGCCTTCGTGTTTTCCTTCGCCGGCGCCACGGCGGTGAGCCTGCTGCCCAAGGACGCGGTGCGCCCGCTGGTGCTGGTGCTGCTGATCGCGATGCTGGCCTACACGCTGTGGAAGAAGGATTTCGGCGCGCTGCACCGGCCCCAGCAGATCGGCCGCCGCGAGCTGGCCATCGCGCTGGCCATCGGTGCGGCGATCGGCTTCTACGATGGCTTCTTCGGGCCGGGTACGGGCAGTTTCCTGATCTTCCTGTTCGTGCGCTTCTTCGGGCTGGATTTCCTCCGCGCCTCAGCCGCGTCGAAGGTGGTGAACCTGGCCACCAACATGGCAGCGATCTCGTTCTTCGTGCCGACCGGCAACATCCTGTGGCTGTTCGCGCTGCCGATGGCGGCGGCCAACATCATCGGTTCGGTGGTGGGCACGCGGTTGGCACTGAAGGGCGGCACGCCCTTCATCCGCAAGCTGTTCGTGGGCCTGGTGGTGGTGCTGATCGCGCGGATGGCGTGGGATACGTTGCGCGGTTGATGAGGGGTGTTGCCGGCCAGCGGCCGGCACGGGTCATGAACCCACCCCGCGGTAGTGCCGGCCGCTGGCCGGCATTCCCGTTCAACCGGCCGGGTCAGGCCTCGGCTTCTTCCGGTTCGCTGGCCTGCTGGCGGCTGCGCTCGGGCAGCTTCAGGCGCTTGCCTTCTTCGTCGTACTCGATCAGCAGCACGCCGGAGTCGTGACGGCCGCTGATCTCGACGAAGCAGGCGCCGCCGATGAACGGTTCCAGCGTCATCACCGACTTCAGCGGGGTGGCGACCACCATCTGGAAGCCGAAGTTGTCGAAGATGTTCATCGCCAGCGCGGTGAACTCGTTATCGGCCTTGTCGAACGCTTCGTCGAGCACCACCGCGGCGTAGCTGGGCAGCTGGCTGTCGGCACCGCCGAGCTGGTAGCGCAGCGCGGCGGCCAGGCAGGTGGTGGCCAGCTTCTGGCGCTGGCCACCGGACTTGCCGGCGCCGCTGCGGTAGATCTCGACCTGCTGGCGCGTTTCCGCGTCCAGCTCGACGCCGATGAACTCCACGTGCATGCGCACGTCCAGCACCAGTTCACGCCAGCGCTTGTCCTCGCCTTCCTGCGAGCCGAGGCGGTTGACCAGCTGGCGCAGCACGGTGAACTGCGATTCGGCCAGCTCGCGCTGTTCAGTCTGCTGCTGTGACAGCACCTCGCGCAGCTGCTGCTGGAACTCGCCGACTTCCGGCAGGCGACGGTCGCTCAGCTCGATGGTCAGCAGCGTGCCACGGTTGAACGGCACCTGTTCCAGGCTGGCGTTCACTTCGTCCAGGCGCTGGCCGATCGACTTGCGGGCCTCGGCACTGTGGCGCTGCAGCGCCAGCAGGTTGTTCTTGCTCTGGTTCTGCAGCAGATCGAAGAAGCGCTCTTCGTGCTGCGGCAGGCCGTCGCGTTCCAGGCGCTCGAGGCGGGCCAGGAAGTCCTCGGCCGAGGCCACCGACACGGTGAAGTCGCCCGATTCCTCCGGCCATTGCTGGATGAAGCGACGGAAGCAACCGACCAGCTGGTTCTCGATGCGGTTCAGGTCCTGCTGCGAGGATGACAGCTGCTCGTTCAGTGCATTGCTGACCTGGCGCATGTGCGCCTCCAGCGTTTCCAGGCTGAGCGGGCCCTGCTCCTGCAGGCGCTCGGCCAGGCCGGCTTCCTGCTCCTGGGCCAGGGTCGGCAGCACCAGCGCACGGCTCTGCTGGCGCGCGCGGTCGAGCCGATCGCGTTCCTTGACCAGCTGGCCACGCTCGACGCGGACGTCTTCATAGGTGCGGCGCGACTGCTCGATATCGGCGCGCACCGCGTCGATCTGCTTGGCCAGCTTGGCCAGGTCGGCGTTGCCTTCGCGCAGATCGCGCAGGGTCGCTTCGATATCGCTCAGGCGCTGCTGCGGGGCGGCGATGTCGATCTCGTTCCAGTTGATGCTGACCAGCTCGTGGCAGGCCAGGCGACGTTCGTTGTCGCGGTCACGCTGGCCACGCAGGCGCGCGATGTCGGTCTCGCAGCCGGCGATGCGCTTGGCCAGTTCCTGCGCTTCGCGCTCGAAGGCGCCGACCTTGTCGTGGTTGTTGAAGCCGAGGATCCAGCGACGGCGGTCACCCACGGCACTGCGGTCGTCCTTCTCGAAGCGGTCACCGGGATGCTTGACCTGGCCTTCGCGGGTGATGCCGCGGTCGACGTTGCGCAGCTGCTTGGCATCCACGCACTCGTAGTCGAAGCGCTTGCCGAGTTCACGGCGCAGCCAGCCTTCGAACACGTGGTCGCGCAGCTCCAGCTTGTGCAGCAGCGACTTGGCCGACGGCTCGCGGGCGAACGCTTCATCGTTGCGGCGTACGCGGTAATAAGTGAAGCGCATGCCCAGGTGAGTACGATTCACCCACTCGGCCACCTCGTTGTAGTGCTTGTCATCGACCAGCAGCGACAGCGCAAAGCCACCCAGCACACGTTCGATGGCGCCCTGCCAGCCCTGTTCTTCCGAGCGGACCTGGATCAGCTCGCCGACGAACGGCAACGCCGCTTCGGCGATGCCGGTTTCCTCGGCCAGGCGCGCGCGCAGCTTCTGCATCGGCGCAGGAATGTTGGACGGCGTGCGCTGCATCGCCTCCAGCTCAAGGCGCACTTCACCGAAGCGGCGCTCGTCATCGCGCTTGCCGCCCAGCCGGTCGCTGATGGCATCGTCCAGTGCCGCCGAGGCGCGCTGGCGGTCCTGCAGTTCGTTCTGCGCGCGCTCGACCAGCTCGGCGAAGCCGTGGGCATCGTCGGGCAGCTCGGCCTGCAGCTGCTGTGCGGCCTCGCGAGCCTGTTCGCGCTTGGCCTGGCGGCGGTCGCGCTCGGCCTCGGCGCGGCCCTGCTCGCGCTCCAGTTCCTCGATGCGCTCTCCGCCCTGCTGGCGACGCTGCAGTTCCAGTTCGGCCAGGCGTTCGGTGTGGTTGTCGAGTGCGGCACGGCGCTGGGCTTCTTCGCCGAGCAGGCCGCGGTCGCGCACGTCCATCTCGCGCAGGCGCGCTTCAATCAGCGCCTGGCGACGGCTTTCGCGGAAGCTGTCGACGCCGAGCTTCAGCGCTTCGTCGTCGCCGCGCTGGCGATGCATGCTCTTCAGGTCGTTGTAGTAGGCGCGTGCCGGCAGCAGGGTCTCCACCTGGCGGCGCGCGGTGACCACGGCCTGGTGCGCGCCATCGAGCTCGGCGAAGTCGCTGACCAGGCGCTCGGCGGCGTCAAAGGTCTTCGGCGTGTCGAGCATGAAGTCGCGCAGGAAGACGTTGAGGTCGCCCAGGTTCTTGGCCGACTGCGTTTTGTGCAGCAGGCGAAGCGCCATCTCGTTGTCGATGCCGAGCAGGTCGCGGAAGCGCTCGGCGTAACCGGAGAAGGTGTCGAAGTGGTGCAGGTCGGCCAGCTTCTGCTTGAGCTTGCGCAGGTCCAGGTCGAAGCCGCCGAGGTCCTTGGCGATGTCGAACGGACGCTCGGCGATCATGTAGTGCTTGCGCACGTCACCGGCCGAGGTGCCGTTGCCGGAGATCCACAGCAGGCGCACCAGGCTGACCACGCGGCCATCGCCAGCGCGGTACTCCAGCACCAGTGCGGTCCAGGTGGCACCCTTGCGCAGGTACTGGGTGGCGATCTCGCCGGTGCCGCTGTCCTGCTGGTCGGCCCAGGCGCCACGCACATAGGACACCAGGTTTCGGTCGCGGCCACTGCGCTCGGCTTCACGCGCGGCGGCGTTGAAATCGACGATGGCCGGCGGCGTCAGCAGCGCGGACATGGCATCGAGCAGGGTCGACTTGCCCGAGCCGGAACGGCCGACAAACAGGAAACCGCGCTCGGCGATCGGCACTTCGGTCAGGCCGTTGAAGGTGCCCCAGTTGTGCACCTGCAGGCGGCGCATGCGGAACTGCTGCAGGCGCGGGTCCGGCAGGCCTTCGTTGAACAGGGCGGGAGTGTGCTTGGAGATAGCCATGCGATGGTCGGGTCTCTCAGGCCTCGGCGGCCGGGGTTTCGCGCAGCTGGCGGTAGACCGCCGAAAGCTGGGACACGTCTTCGGCGGAGAACAGCAGCTTCAGCGCCGGCGAGACTTCGTGGCGGTCTTCCTGGCCGCTGAGGCGGGTCAGGATGTGGTTGTCCTTCATCTTCTGCACGGCCGAGGCGACGCGGCGGTTGAAGCCGGCGCGGTCGGTGGACAGGTTCTTTTCGTAGATGGCCAGCGCTTCGGCCATCTCCGCGTCGGCGACCACCGCGCGGTTGCCGCGCGCATCGGCCTCGGCCAGCTGCTGGCGCAGGAACAGCAGCAGCACCGAGTCGATGAAGGTCAGCGGCGAGGTGCGCAGCAGCACCGGCGCATCGACGTCTTCGGTATCCGCCTGGCGGGTGAAGGCCACGCCACTGTCACGGTCGAGCACCAGTTCCAGGAACAGGTCGGCCAGTGCCGAACGGATCGCCGCTTCACTGCGGATCAACGCCGGCCACAGCTTGGCGTGGCGCAGCTGGTCGATGCTGGGGCCGATCAGCAGCTGGCACAGCGCGCGGCGCGCATCCAGCGGCAGCCGCCCGGTATCGCCGAGGTAGTACACGTCGTTGCCACGGCGGGGCTGCGCCATGGTCGCCACCGGCTCGGCCTCGTAGGCGTCTTCCGCCACGTCGGCCTGCGATGCGTCGATGGGATCTTCATGCCAGCTCATGGCGTCTCTCCTGGGTAAACCAAACCAGCGGGATGCGGGCGCGACGGATCTGGCCGTCGCCACCACGCCATTGCGCAAGCTCCTGCTCGCCGGCCACTACGTTGCCGAAGCGCGTGCCCAGCGACAGGTAGCCGATGACACTGCCGAGCCCCTGCGGCGCTTCGCGCTGCGACAGGGCCTGGGCAATGCTGAGCCGCGGCTGTGCATCGAGCAGGTCGTGCAGGTCGCGGCGCAGGGTGCGGAAGTCGATTTCGGACGAGGCCACCAGATCGCCGACGCTTTCCAGGCTGATCGCGGCCGCGTCGTTGTACTCGACGTTGCCATCGACCTGGGCACTGCGCGGATCGTGCAGCTTCCACTGCGACCACGAACGCAGGCGGCTGGTGGTCAGCTGCAGGTCGCGACCGATGCCGCGTTGTGCGGGGAACTCGTCACGCAGCGCCAGCGCTTCGGACTGTGCCTGCTTCAGCAGCTGGTTGAGGCGGCGCTGTTCCAGGTAGCCACGGCTCTGCACGAAGCCGCGCAGGCTGCGCGCGAAGTTCTGCAGCACGTCGTGCACCTGGCCACCGCGCTCGAGCATGGTGCTGGTGAACCCACGCAGGAAGTTGCGCTCGTTGCGGTCCAGGCGGCGGGCAAAGCCACGCGCCAGCACCGCTTCCAGTGCAGCATCCAGCTGCGCGCTCTGCTCGGCGTCGTTGAGCAGCCGCCAGAACGCCTGGAAGCTGCGGCCAGCGTCGCTTTCACCGATCACGTCCACGCCTTCGAACAGCTGCGACAGCACGTCGCCGCGTTCGCCTTCGTCGTCGATGATGCGTTCGCGGAAATCGCGGTTGAGCTGCTCGAAGTCGTCACGCACGCGGCGGAAGTCTTCGGTCAGTTCGTCGGCCAGGCCGATGATCTGGCGCGCACGTTCCAGCGCGCGCTTGCCATCCAGCGCGATCACGCGGCCGGCGCCGACGCGGGCGATCTCGGCGTCGATGCGGTCACGCTCATCGCGCAGCGCCGACAGGCGTGCGTCCGGATCGGATTCGGTCTGCGCGGCCAGCTGCGAGAGCTGTTCGATGACCAGCGCCAAGCGGCTTTCGGTGGCGGCTACGCGGGCCTGCTCGAGGCCATCGGCGAAGCGGATCGCCTGCAGTGCGGCGGTGGACAGCTCGTACTGCTCCTGGTCGGCACCTTCGGGCAGGCGTCGTTCCAGCCAGCCCTGGGCCAGCCAGTGCGCGATATAGGCCTGCGCGGTACGCGGCAGCTCGCGCGACAGTTCATCGCCGTTGAGCTGGTCCAGTGCGCGTTGCAGGCGCTCGTTGAGCACCGACGACGGCAGCGTGCGCTCGCCGTCCATCAGCAGCCCTTGCAGCAGGCCGATGATTTCCGGGGCGTGGTCGGCGGCGAGCAGCTTCCACTGGGGCTGCTCGCGCAGATGGCGGTAACGGGAGATGCGTTCGCGATGCTTCATGCAGCGAAAGAGGTCTGTAGGGCTGACAGGGACGCGCCGTGACGCACGGCTGCCGCGCGGGCAGCCGTGGGCATGCCGGCCACACCGGGCCGGCGGGGTGCGGGCACGCGGCTCAGCGCTTGCCGCCCACTTCGATGAAGCGCAGGAACTCGGCGCGGGTGCGCGCGTCGTCGCGGAAGCTGCCCAGCATCTTGGAGGTGACCATGCTGACGCCGCGCTTGTGGATGCCGCGGGTGGTCATGCATTCATGGGCGCCTTCGACGACCACGCCGACGCCGATCGGCTGCAGCACATCCTGGATGCACTGGGCGATCTGCGCGGTCATCTTCTCCTGCACCTGGAAGCGGCGCGCATAGGCTTCGACGACGCGGGCCAGCTTGCTGATGCCCACCACCTTGCCGGCCGGCAGGTAGCCGACGTGCACGCGGCCGATGATCGGCGCCATGTGGTGTTCGCAGTGGCTTTCGTACTCGATGTCACGCAGGACGATCAGTTCGTCATAGCCGGCCACTTCCTCGAAGGTCCGCTCCATGTAGGCGCGCGGGTCGTCGCGGTAACCGCTGAACCAGTCGCCGTAGGCTTCGGCGACACGGCGGGGGGTATCCAGCAGGCCTTCGCGGGACGGGTCCTCACCGGCCCAGCGCAGCAGGGTGCGCACCGCATCCTCGGCCTGGTCCTGGGTCACGTCGCCCTGCGGGGCGGCCTTTTCGTTGTTCTTGCTCATTGCGTACAGCGTCCCGAACGGGGGGCGAGCATCGTACCCGACCGGGGGGTGGGTCGTCCTGTGGGGACGGTTCATCGGGGGGTCGTTGCTGGCGCGTCGTTGCTATCGGTTTGGAGGAGGAGAGGGGGCTGCGCAGGACACGCCGTGAACCCGTCCCTGGGGGCTCGATGGCGCCATCCATGGCGCCAACGGTCCTGCGCAGCCCCCTCTCCCCCTCCCTGACGGTTTCCTGCGGGCGCGGCCGGACCGCTCGAAAGCGGGCTCAAAAGCTGGGGTTCATGGCTGCGGCGAGCGCACCGGTAGCGCCGGGACATGCCCGGCGAGCCAAGCGGTGCGACCAGGAGCCGCCGGGCATGGCCCGGCGCTACCGCTCTTGCCTTTAGAGAGCCAACCCACCGCGCTCGCACGGTGATGGGCGGGCCGCGGGGGTCGGGCGGTGCAGGACCGTCCGCGGCATGGATGCCGCGGCCGAGCCTACAGGGACGTACTTGCGGCGTGTCCTGCACCGTCCGGCCCCCGCTGCCCCACCCGACAGCAGGCAGGCGCAACGCCTTCCTCAACACACACAGCCCATTCAGCAAAAACTATTGATAGGAATGAAATTAGTAGTATCCTATCTATATCTTATGGACCGACCCCTCGACGAGCGCACCGTGCTGCAGATGCAGCTCAGCTCCGGCCTGCTGTACGCAGGGCGGCAGTGGCAGCGCCTGGCCGACAGCCGGCTCGGCAGCTACGGCATCTCCACCGCCTGCACCATGCCGCTGCTGATGATCGGCCGCTCCGGCGGTGGCATCCGGCAGGTGGCGCTGGCCCAGCAGCTGGGCATGGAGGGGCCTTCCCTGGTGCGCCTGCTGGACAAACTGTGCGCCAGCGACCTGGTCCGCCGCGAAAGCGATGCCAGCGACCGCCGCGCCAACCTGTTGTGGCTGACCGACGCCGGCCAGGCGCTGGTCAGCGAGCTGGAAGACCAGTTGATCGGCCTGCGCCAGGACGTCTTCGGCGAACTGTCCATGGATGAACTGCACGCCGTGCTGAAGGCATGGCGCCTGCTGGCCGAGGCCGCCGACCGCATCACGTAAGCGCACTGCCCCCGAACACCGCCGCTGCCGTGCACACGCCAGCGGCTTTTGCCCGTTGCTGTTGTTTCGTTGTCCCTCCCCTCCCCCACCTCGTCCCCGCCCCTACCGATGCCCGGTGAATTCAGTCTCCACGGAGTGTTCGTCCCGACCCTGCTCGGGTTGATGGTGTTGGCCTATCTGGTCAACAGCGGCCTGCACGCGCTGCTGCAGCGTGCCGGCGCCTACCGCCATGTATGGCACCCGGCGCTGTTCAACCTGGCGCTGTACGGGATCGTGCTTGGCCTGCTGTTCCACCTCCTGCGTTGGATGCAATCGTGAACAAGATCGTGAAGAAAGCCCTTCCCGTACTGCTGACCAGCGCAGCGGTGATCGTCGCCCTGCTGGTGCTGCGCCAGCTGTGGGTCTATTACATGGATGAGCCGTGGACCCGCGACGCCCACGTTGGCGCCGATGTGGTGCAGGTGGCGCCGGACGTGTCCGGGCTGGTGGAAACGGTGGACGTGGCCGACAACCAGGCGGTGAAGAAGGGCGACCTGCTGTTCGTCGTCGACCGCGCCCGCTACCGCATCGCGCTGGAGCAGGCGCGGGCCAGCCTGGCCGAGCGCCAGGCCTCGGTGGCGCAGCTGCGCCGCGAGATCGGCCGCGACCGCAGCCTGCAGGATCTGGTGGCTGCCGAAGACGCCGAAGTGCGCCGCGCCAAGCTGCAGGCCGCACAGGCGGCGCTGGCTACCGCACAGGCCGCGGTCGATCTGGCCGAGCTCAATCTTGGCCGCACCGAAGTGCGCGCGCCGGCCGATGGCCGGGTCAGCGATCGCACGATGCGCGTGGGCGACTACGTGGTGGCCGGCAAGCCGGTGCTGGCACTGCTGGATACTGGTTCGTTCCGCATCGATGGCTACTTCGAGGAAACCCGCCTGCGCGGCGTGGCGCCGGGGCAGCGCGTGGACATCCGCCTGATGGGTGAATCGGCACCGCTGCACGGCCATGTCCAGAGCATCGCCGCCGGCATCGAGGACCGCTATCGCAGCAACGGCAGCACCCTGCTGCCGAACGTGACTCCGGCCTTCGACTGGGTGCGGCTGGCGCAACGCATTCCGGTGCGCATTGCCATCGATGAAGTGCCCAAGGGCGTGGAGCTGATCGCTGGCCGTACCGCCACCGTGACCGTCGAAACCAACAGCGCCAAGCACGCAGACAAGGCCGGCACCACGCCGACACAGGCGGGCCTGTGAACGCCGCCCTGCCCCGCCTGGGCCTGATCGTCGCGCTGGCCAGCCTGGCCGCCTGCAGGACCGTCGGCCCCGACTATGCCTTGCCGGAAGGCTCGGCATTCAAGCGCCCCGAAGCCAATGCCGCCTTCATCGATACGCAGAACCCGCAGGTCGCCGCCAACCAGGCGCTGCCCGACCGCTGGTGGTCGCTGTACAACGACCCCGTGCTGGACGGGCTGATCACCCAGGCGCTGCGTGACAACGTGGAACTGAAGGCCGCCGATGCGCACCTGCGCCGCGCCGCGGCCGTGTACGAGCAGGCGCTGGACGCCGGTGGCTTCGAGTACGAGGCCGAGGCCGGCGTCAGCCGTGCACAGCTGTCGGCCGAGTCGTTCCTGCAGGAGCACGAGCTGCCGGTGATCAACCTGGCCGACGGCAAGTTCGCGGTCAGCTACCAGTTCGACCTGTTCGGCAAGCTCAAGCGCGGCGCCGAAGCGGCGCGTGCCGACGAGCAGTCGGTGGCGGCGGCACGCGATCTGGCCCAGGTCAGCGTGGTCGCCCAGGTGGCCGACAGCTACCTGGAAATCTGCCACGCCAACCACGAACTGCACGTGGCCGAGCATTCGCTGCAACTGCAGCAGCGCAGCCGCACGGTTACCGAACGCCTGATTGCAGCCGGTCGCGGCACGCCGCCGGAACTGGCCCGCGCCAATGCGCAGGTGGCGCTGCTGGAGGCCGCGCTGCCGCCGCTGCGCGCGCAGCGTTCGGCGGCGGCCTATTCGCTGGCCGCGCTGCTCGGCCAGACCCCGGGCCAGCTGCCGGCCGGCGTGATCGACTGTGCACGCGCCCCCGGGCTGGTGCAGCCGCTACCGGTCGGTGATGGCCGCGCCCTGCTGCAGCGCCGCCCGGACGTGCGCCAGGCCGAACGCAAGCTGGCCTCGGCCACCGCGCGCATTGGCGTGGCCACCGCCGAGCTGTATCCGGACATCCGCCTCGGTGCCTCGGTCGGTGCCGCCGGCCTGCTGGAAGACTTCGGCACGCCGATGACCCAGCAGTGGTCGATCGGCCCGCTGATCTCGTGGACGCTGCCGTCGTCGGGCACGCACGCGCGCATCCACGCTGCCGAAGCCGGCGCCGATGCCGCGCTGGCCGAGTTCGATCACACCGTGCTGCAGGCGCTGCGCGAGACCCAGACCGCGCTGGACCGCTATGCGCAGGATCTGCGCCGCCTGCAGTCGCTGCGCATTGCGCAGGAGCAGGCCGCGCTGGCCGCCGAGCAGAACCGCCGGCTGTACCAGGGCGGCCGCACGCCCTACCTGTCCAGCCTGGATGCCGACCGCAGCCTGGCCACCAGCGACGCCACCCTGGCCGCTGCCGAAGCACAGGTCTCGCGCGACCAGATCCATCTGTTCCTGGTGCTGGGCGGCGGCTGGCAGGCAACGGTCGCCCCGTCGGCGCCGGCCACCGCACAGGCCCCGGCGAAGTAAGCCATGAACGCGCTGACCGACCGCCAGGCCTGGCTGTTCTCGATCAAGACCTATCTGGCCGCGGTGGCCGCGCTGTACATCGCCATGGCCGGCAACCTGTCGCGCCCGTACTGGGCGATGGGCACGGTGTACATCGTCAGCCAGCCACTGCTGGGCCCAACCCGCGCCAAGGGCGTATACCGCATCGTCGGCACGCTGGTGGCCGGGCTGGCCACCCTGCTGGTACTGCCGGCGCTGGTGGAAACGCCGCTGCTGCTGAGCGCAGCGATGTCGATCTGGCTGGCCGGCTGCCTGTTCATGGCCCTGCTCAACCGCGGGCCGCGCGGCTACGCATTCCTGCTGGCCGGCTACACCACCGCCTTCATCGGCTTCCCGGCGGTGACCTCGCCGGAAACCATCTTCGACACGGTGGTGGCACGCAGCGAGGAGATCATCCTCGGCACGGTGGTGGCAGTGCTGTTTGCTTCGCTGCTGTTCCCGGCCTCGGTACGACCGATGCTGCGTGCACGCATCGGCAACTGGATGGAGGACGCCGCGCAGTGGTGCCGGCAGATCCTCGAACGTGGCCGCGCGCATGCGCCGCGCAACCGGCTGGCCGCCGACCTGGTGCAGTTCGAGGCACTGATCGAGTTCCTGCGCCGCGACGACCCGCGCCATGCCGGTTCGGCGGTGTCGATGGAGCGCCTGCGCGAGCGCATGCTGCTGCTGTTGCCGGTGCTGTCGTCGATTGCCGATCGCCTGAGCGCGCTGCGCAGCGACGGCCAGGGCCTGCCCGAGGGGCTGCCGGCACTGGTGGACGATATCCACGACTGGCTGGACGGGCCGACCAACGCCAGCGAGTACGCTCGCCTGCGCGCGCGCATCAGCGCACTGAAGCCGCAGGTGGACCGCGACCTGCAGCACCTGCAGCTGGCCAGCCTGCTGCTGCGCCTGGAGGAGCTGGTGGACCTGTGGCAGGACTGCCGCACCCTGCAGCACGCAATCGACAACGGCACTGCGCCGCTGGATCGCGCGCATTACCGCATCCGCACCGAACGGGTGGCCGCCGACAAGCACGTCGACTACGGCATGGCGCTGTTCTCCGCGCTCAGCGCCGGCGTGGCGCTGATGAGCTACTGCGTGCTGTGGATCGCACTCGGTTGGGAAGGTGGTGGCAACGGCGCGATGATGGCCGCGGTGACCGCCGCGTTCTTCGCCGCACAGGACGACCCGGCACCGAGCATGGTCTCGTTCCTGGTGTGGGCGATGGTCGCCTCGGTGGTGGCCGGCGTGTACCTGTTCGGCGTGTTCCCGGCGGTGCACGACTTCGGCCTGCTGGCGCTGGTGCTGGCGGTGGTGTTCCTGCCGCTGGGCCTGATGCTGCACCACCCGAAGAGCGCGCTGTTCGCACTGCCGTTGACGGTGAACCTGGCCGCGCTGCTGAGCCTGCAGAACACCTACAGCGCCAACATCCAGACCTTCCTCAACTCGTCCATCGCGATGTTCATCGGCATTGGTTTTGCTGTGGTGATGACCCGCCTGTTCCGTTCGGTGGGTGCCGAATGGACCGCGCGCCGGCTGGTGCGACAGGGCTGGACCACGTTGGCCGAGGCCGCCGAGGGCCGTGGCCAGCAGGACCGGCAGCGCTTCGCCGCACGCATGCTCGACCTGCTGGGCCTGCTCGCACCGCGCCTGGCGGCGACGCCGGAAGGCAGCGACATCGCCTCGGTGGACATGCTCAACGAGGCACGCATCGGCCTGAACATCCTGCAGTTGCGCCGCGCCCGTCTGGAGCTGCCCGAGCGCAGCCGCGAGGCGGTCGAGCACATCCTGGAGGACATCGCCGCGCACTACCGGCGGCAGATTGCCGCGCGCAAACCGATGGTGGCGGCCGAGGCGCTGCGCGAGCGGTTGGATACCTCGCTGGGCCGGGTTGGCAGCGTGGGCGCGTGCAAGGCCCGCGACGAGGCGCTGATGGGCCTGATCGGCCTGCGCTTTGCGCTGTTCCCGGAGGCGAAGGCGCTGGCGCCGGGGTTGGCAATGGACATGGCAACGCAGCCGTAGCGCGCTACCCTGCGAGTCCACAGACTCCGCTCCGGGGTCGGATCCTTCGTCCCGGCGAAGGCTCTGACCCCCGCTCTGCACAGGAAGCTCCAATGAGTTACGACATGATGGTGTTCGAGGCCAGCGCCGCTCCACGGGAGGCCGCGGCCTTCATCGCCTGGTTCGAGAAGCAGACGCAGTGGAACGAGCGCCACGACTATGACGACCCGGCCGTCAGCAGCCCCGCGCTGCAGGCGTGGTTCGCCGAGATGGCGCAGGAGTTCCCGCCGTTGAACGGGCCGTTGAGCAACGACGAGGACGACCGTGCCGAGGTAACCGAGTACAGCATCGGCGGCCAGGTGATCTACGCCGCGTTTGCCTATTCGGTGGCCGAACGTGCGCATGGCCGCGTGCAGGACCTGGCCGAGAAGCACGGCGTGGGCTTCTTCGATGTCAGTGCCGATGAAGCGGCCATCGTCTTCCCCGATGGGTTGGTCCTGATCGCGGAATGACGCCGGGTCGGATCCCTCCCGAAGGGAGCGCGCTGACCCGGAACGTGCGTGTCTCGGGCGACAAGGTCAGAGCCCGTTCCCGGTGGGAACGGGCTCCGACCCCGGTTCAGAACAACTGGCCCTGCACCGTGGGTTGCTCGATGGGTGCCGGTGCTTCGGCCACATCGTCGGCACCCAGCCGCCAGGCCAGACCACCGAGGCGGCTGGCGTGGCGCTTCAACGCAGCCTGCAACACGTCGGCGCTGCCGGCCACATGCAGCACCTGGCGGGCGCGGGTCAGGCCGGTGTAGACCAGCTCGCGCGACAGCACGCGGCTGTCCTGGCGTGGCAGCTGCAACCACACTTCATCGAACTCCGAACCCTGCGCCTTGTGCACCGTCATCGCGAACGCGCTTTCGTGCGCGGGCAACGCGGCCGGGTGGAAGGCGCGCGGCTGCTCGACGGTCTCGCCGGGGAACCAGGCCACCATCGCGCCGCGGCCATCGCGCAGGCAGATGCCGATATCGCCGTTGAACAGGCGGTGCCGATAGCTGTTCTCGGTGACCAGCAGCAGGCGGCCCTGGAAGTAGCCCGGGGTATTGCCGGCCAGCAGCTGTTCGATACGGCTGTTGAGGCCACGTGCCCCCTGCGGGCCTTCGCGCAATGCGGTCAGCACGCGCAGGCGCCCGGCCTGCTGCAGCGCAAGCACCGGATCGGCCGCCTCGGCCAGCGCGCGCCAATGGCCGAGCAGATGCTCACGCTGGCCGCGCAATGGATCGGCCTCACCTTCGTGGAAGTGCACGCCCGCCAGCGACCCACCACGCAGCAGCTGCAAGGCGGTGCTGCTGTCGCCCTCGCGCACGGCATGCGCCAGCGGCGCCAGGTCCAGCGCATCGCTCTGCCGGTAGCCGCGTTGCAGCTGCACGCGGCGACCGGCGAAGGGGCGTGGTGCGGCCAGGGGTTGCAGCGTGGCCGGCGCCAGCAGGCCATGCAGCGCCTGCGCGTCGTCGGCGCGGGTGCCGATGCCATCGCCGCTGGCGCGCAGGATCGCGCTGAGCACATCACCAGCCTCGACCGACGGCAGCTGGTCTGGGTCGCCAAGGAGAATCAGGCGGGTGCCGCTGGCGATCGCGTCGACCAGCTTGGTCATCATCGGCAGATCGATCATCGAGGCTTCGTCGACCACCACCACATCCACCGGCAGCGGATTGTCGGCGTGGTGCCGGAAGCGTGGTGAATCGGGAATCACCCCGAGCAGGCGATGCAGGGTGGTGCCGGTACTGGGCAATGCCGCGCACAGCGCCGGGTCCAGTCCTTGTTCCTGCAGACGTTGCACGGCTACGCGCAGACTCTCGGCCATGCGTTCGGCGGCGCGCCCGGTGGGTGCGGCCAAGGCCACCTCGGGCAGCGGTTGGCCCGCCTGCCGGGCCTGTGCCGCCAGCAACAGCAACAGGCGCGCGATGGTGGTGGTCTTGCCGGTGCCGGGACCGCCCGTCACCAGCGCCAGCGGATGACGCAGGGTCACGCCGGCGGCGCGCGCCTGGTGATCCTCATGGCCCGCTGCCTGCGGGAACAGGCGCGCGAACAGCGGTGCCAGTGCGCTCATGTCCGGTGCCGGCAGCGGATGGCGGCCGATGCGCTGCAGGCCGGAGGCCAGCTGGCGTTCGTACTCGCGGTAGCGGCGCAGGTACAGCAGGCCGTTCTCCAGCACCAGCGGTACGTCCTCGGCGATGGCGTCGGCCTGCTCGGGTGTCGCCACCCACGGCGACGCACGCAGCTGTGCCAGCCAGTCCTGCGCAGCAGGCCACTCGGGTACGCCTTCCAGCAACCGCTGCGGCTGCGCCGGATGGAAGCCGGCGTGGCCCTGCGACACCGCCAGCGAGGCCAGTGCCGCAGCCAAGGCCACGCTCTCGGGCGTGTCCTCGCGCAGCCGTTGCAGGCTGGTCGCCAGTGCGTGGTCGAGGGTGCGCAGCAGGCCCTTCTGGTGCAGTTCCTTCAGCAGGCTCATGCGCTGGCTCCCCGCGCACGCGCGGCCAGTTCGGCCTGGGCCTGCTCGCCACCGGCGAACAGCGCATCCAGCGCATCCACCAGTGCCAGCGGGAAGCGGTCCACATGCACGCCGTTGCCCGTGCCATCCAGGCCGCGGCAGAACAGGTAGCGGATGCCGCCCATGTCACGCTCGTAGTCGTAGGCCGCGCCCAGCCGGAAGCGCAGCCAGCGATGCAGGGCCACGGTGTAGATCAGCGCCTGCAGGTCGTATTCGCTGTGGCGCATGGCAATGGCCAGCAGGTCCGGGCTGTAGCCGGGCAGGCGGTTGGACTTGTAGTCGAGCACGTACCAGCGCCCGTCGCGCACGTAGGTGAGGTCGATCATGCCGGTCATCAGCCCTTCCAGCCGACGGCGCTGGCCGAAGCCACGGCGTGCGCTGGAAACGCCGTGTGCGTGCAGCACCTGCAGCAGCGCCGGCACGGTGGTGGCCTCGATGGCGAAGTGGAAGTCGATTTCGGCGCGGCGCTCGCCTTCACCGAGGCTGTGCAGTGCACCGCCCTCGGGCAGCGGCACGGTCAGCGTGTGGCCCACCAGCGGCACCAGCACCGCCACGCCATCATCAAGGTCGGCATCGGCATAGCCTTCGTCGTGCAGCGCCCTGCGCAGCACCTCGGCCTGCCGTTCGGGCGCGTCCAGGCCCGGCTGCCAATCCGCCCAGGCGGCGAAGTCGACGTTCTCCATCGCCTCATGCAGCACGTTGCCGAAGCGGCTGCCCATGAAACGCGGGTCGAGCGGTGTGCTGTCTTCGGCGACCGCGGCGGGTTCCGGCAGGGCCGGTTCCAGCGGCAGTTCCGGGCCGGCCGGTTCGTCGGCCGCCGGTGCTGGCAGTTCGGTGGCAGCCGCTTCGATATCGTCGCCGGCGCCAGCATCGGCGTGCGCCAGCTGGGTGAAGCTGTACACCCACCAGTCGTGCGGCACGCGCCGGCTCAGCGCGCGCACGGCCGGAAGGTCACCTTCCACCTCGGCGGCCAGCGGCGGCAGGGCGGCGGGCACTTCGCTGTCATCGACACTTACATCGGCCTGCCCACGCAGCACCTGCAGGTCGCCCAGCAGGGGTGCCAGGCGCGTCTTTCCCAACCCGGCCAGGTCGCCCACGGCGATCCACAGCGCGTGCTCGGCACGGGTCAGGCCGACATATAGCAGGCGCGCATCCTCGGCGCGTTGTTCGCGTTCGCGCTGCGCGGCGGCGGCCTCCCAGGCCTCGTCCCGGTCCAGTTTCCAGTGCAGCTGGCGCTGGCCATCCACATGTATCGTGCAGTGCGCCGCCGTGTTGGGGGCGCCGCCGTCGATGCCGACGAACGGCAGGAACACCAGCGGGTATTCCAGGCCCTTGCTCTTGTGCAGGGTGATGATCTGCACGCGGCGCGCGTCCGACTCCAGGCGCAGCAGCTGCTGCTCGTCATCCTGGTCGGCGCTGGCCATCTGGCCCTGCAGCCAATCCAGCAGGCCGTGCATGCCCAGCGCCTGCGCCGAGGCCTCCTGCAGCAGTTCGCCCAGCTGCAGGTAGTTGGTCAGGCGACGTTCGCCGTCGATCAGCGCCAGCAGGCGTTCGCCCTGTTCGGCACACACATCGGCGATCACCGCGAACGGTCCGCCGCGCTGCCAGCGCTCGCGCCACTGCAGCAGCTGCGCCTGGAATCCGCGTTGCAGATCGCCTTCGCGCTCCATTGCGGCGATCGCACTGGCACGTTGACCGAGCAGCACGGTGGCCAGCGCTGCGCGCAGGCGGCCTTCGTCAGCCGGTTGCAGCAGTGCCAGCAGCAGCGCACGAAGATCACGCGCTTCGGGGGTGGCGAACAGGCTCTGCTTGCCGGCCGCCACCGCCGGAATGCCGGCCGCAGCCAGCGCGCGCTGCACCAGGGTGGCCTCGCGGTGCGAACGCACCAGCACGGCGATGTCACCCGGCTGCACCGGTCGCCCTCGCAGCACGGCCCTGCCGGCGCGCGCGTCGACCAGGGTCTGGTGGATGGCGGCGACGCAGGCCCGGGTGGCCGCCTCGCGCGAAGCGTCGGCGCTCATTGCCTTGTCGCCGCCACTGCGCAGCACACGCAGGGTCAAGCCGGGGGCGCAGAGGCCGTCGCGCAGGTAATCATCATCGCCGCGCACCCCGCCAGGGCGTACCGGTTCGAACTGGATGTCGGGTTCGAGGAAGGCGTCCTCGCCGCCGTTGTCATACAGCGCCTGCAGCGCGCGCAGCACGCCCGGGCGGGAACGGAAGTTCTGGTCCAGCACCGGCGCCTGCTGCGCCGCCTGCTTGGCCTTCAGGTAGGTGTGGATATCACCTCCGCGGAAGCCATAGATGGCCTGCTTCGGGTCACCGATCAGGAACAGCGCCGGCGCCAGGCCCAGCTCGCGCACCTCCGGCGAATCGCCGAACACGGTGTGGAAGATGCCCCACTGGCGGTCGTCGGTGTCCTGGAACTCATCGACCAGCGCGATGCGGTACTGCGCGCGCAGCTGCCGGACCAGCGCCAGCCGCTGCGGGCCTTCCAGGGCCAACGCCACGCCATCGATCAGGTCATCGTAGGTCTGTACCCGGCGCGTGCGCTTCAGTGCCTGCAGGCGTTGCGTGGCTTCGTCGCGCAGCATGTGCAGGAAATTCAGCGCGGTGGCGCGCAGCCAGGTGTCACGCTCGGCCAGCAGCGCGACGTAGCGGGCCAGCTCGGCCTGCAGCGGCGACGACGGCGTGCGCTCGGCGAACTTCTTGTTGGTCTTGGCCGCCAGCGCCTCCGGCAGCAGCGCCGGCAGGCGTTCGCTGATCAGCAGCTCGCGCGGGTCGGCGCGCTCGGCCCAGCCCAGCAGCTGCCGGCCCAGCGGATGCAGCCAGCCCAGCTTGTAGGACACGCCGTTGATCCACTTGTTGTCGACCGCATCGCAGAGGTCGATGAAGAACTGCTCGCCGTGTTCGCGCACGCGTGCAGACAGCGCTTCCGCCGCGTCCTGCAGGGCCACCTGCGGATCGGCCAGCGCCACCGGCTGCGGCAGCGGGTGCAGGGGCGGCGCCGCCAGCAGCGCGCGCAGATCGGCGGCCAGTGCGTCCGGGGTGGACCACAGCCAGGTCAGCGGCTCCAGCGTGGCCGGGTCATTGGCATGCACGCGCCACAGATCCGCTGCCAGTTCCTCCAGCAGCTCGCGGTCACCGGCCAGCAGTTCCGGCGGGTCGAAGGTGTGGCCACTCTCCAGCGCATGCTCGCGCAGCACGCGGGTGCAGAAACCGTGGATGGTGAAGATCGAAGCGAGGTCGATCTCATCGGCGGCCACCTGCAGGCGGCGCTTCAATGCCGGCGCGCTTTCGCTGCCTCCCCGCAGATGACGCTGCAGTACCTCGCGGGTGAGGCGCACGTCCGGCGCTTCGCCCTCGGCCGGCTCCAGATCGACCAGCCGCGCCGCCAGCGCCAGGCGCTCGCGGATGCGCTTGCGAAGTTCCTGGGTGGCGGCATCGGTGAAGGTCACCGCCAGGATCTGGCCGATGCGCAGGCCCTGCTCCACCACCAGGCGGGTGAACAGCGTGGCCAGGGTGAAGGTCTTGCCGGTACCGGCGCTGGCCTCGATCAGGCGGATGCCATGCAGCGGCAGCGCCAGGTAGGGATCACCGCCGGAGCGGTCGATGCGGTCGTCCACGTTGACGTTGTTCATTCGCTGCCCTCCTGGCGTGCATCCGTACCAAGAGTGCGGCCTTCGCGTACCGCACTGAAGACCACCAGGCTGTTGCGCAGCAGATCGGCATAGCTGGCGTCGGTGGCGAACGGATCGGCACCGCGCAGCAGCAGCTGCCAGGCGTCGCTGCCGGATTCACCCCAGCTGCGATCGCTGCCATGCCACTGCTTCCAGCCTTCGCTGCGTTGCTTCTCGCCCGCGGTGCTGTACAGCACCCAGCCGGTATAGGGCGCAAAGCGCAGCGGTTCGCGCAGGCCGCGCTGGCGCAGTTGCAGCAACGCACGCAACGCCGCGCGTGCTGCCGACACGCTCAACGCCGGCTGCACATGCGGGCCCGGCCCGGCATCGCCACCGTCGTGGAACTGCACCAGTGGCAAGGCATCACCGGCGGCATTGGCCAACAGCCAATCCAGGCCCTGGCGGATCACCGCATTGCCGTTGAGGGTGCCTGCGCGCAGGCGCACCAGGCCTTCGGGATGGCGGTCGGCGATCCGGCCGTGCAGGCGCACGCCATCGATGTTCACCTCATAGCGGCGGCTTTCCAGCGCTTGGCCCTGCATCCAGCCCAGCAGGGCGCTGGCATACGGGCGGGTCTTCAACTGCTCCACCTCGAACTGGCGCTCGCCCAACGCACCGGAAGGCAGCAGGCCGCGCGCGCGCAGCCGCGGATACAACGGCTCGGTGTCACCATTGAGCGTGGCCCGCACCACCGCCGCCTGCACGCTGCGCTTTTCCGGGCCGCGCGAAGACAGCACCAGCGGCTCCAGGTCGTCCACCTCTTCAACCTCATCGGCCAGGCGCAGGCCGAGCGACTGCGCCAGGAACTGCCCGGCCGGGTCGCACAGGAAACGGCGCAGGCTATCGAGCGCAACCTCGTCTTCCACCGCGTCCTCCGGCGGTGGCGGCAGCGGCGCGTCGAACCACGGCGGCAGGCCACCGCGCTGGCCGCTCAACCGGCCCGCTGCCGGATGCCATTGGCGGCGATAGCTGAAACGGCGCGGATCGCCATCGCCGAACGCCGCCGGCGAGAACGGCTGCAGCGCATGGCGCACGGTGAAACCACCCACCGCCGCCGCCGGATCGAGGTGATATGCGGCAGCGGCATCGATCAGTTCGCTGACCAGCACCGACGGTTCGCGCACGCTGCCATCGCGCGGATCGGCGCCCAGGTAGCTGAGATAGAACACTTCCTGCGCGGCGGCGAACAGCTGCAGGAACAGGAAGCGGTCATCCTCGCGGGTGGAGCGGTCGCCCGGACGGCGGCGCGGTGTATCCAGCTCGGCGGTGAGCTGGTTGAGGCCCGCGGCCGGATCGCGGCGCGGGAAATCACCGTCGTTGAGCCCCAGTACGCAGATCACCCGGAACGGCAGCAGGCGCATCGGCACCATGCGGCCAAAGCTGATGCCACCGGTCAACAGCGGCGCACGCGTATCGGCCTCGCCCAGTGCACCGGCAAAGTGTGCACGCACCACCTCCGATGGCACGCCCTCGTCGAAGCCGGCCTTGGCAGCGTCTTCGGCAAACTGGTTGAGCAGCTTGCGCAGGCGCTCCAGCGCACGCTGGCTGTTGGGCGAGCTGGGCGCGGCCGGCAGCAGCGCCTCGAGCAGCGACAGCAGGCGCTGCCGCCACTGCGCCGGCGTCAGCCGTTCGCCGAGGCGGCGCTGGTACACGGCCAGCACGCGCAGCAGCCGCAGCAGCCGGTCCAGCGCCTCCAGCGCGCCGCCTTCCAGCTCGATCCACGGTGCCACCCCGGCCAGGTCGGCCTCGCTGCCGGTGGCATGGCCCAGCAGCAAGCGGTCCAGTGCGAACTGCCAGGTGTAGGCATCGTCGGCCGGCGCCTGGTGCTGGTGGCGGTGCCTGGCATCCAGGCCCCAGCGCGCGCCGGCCTGCTGCAGCCAGCCGTGCAGGCGATCGAAGTCCACCGCTTCCAGTCCGGCCGCTTCGGCCAATGGCGCGCTGGCCAGCAGGTCCAGCACCTCGTTCAGGCCGAAGCGCGAGACCGGCAGGCCCAGCAGGTGCACGAACACATCGGCCAGCGGCTCGCCGGCCAGCGGGCTGCTGTCGGCCAGCGCATAGGGAATGTGCTCGTCCTCGCCGGCGCGACCACCGAACACCGCTTCCAGGTAAGGCACGTACGGGTCGATATCCGGCGCCAGCACCGCGATCTCACGCGCCTGCAGCGGCGGGTCGAAGCGAGGGTCCTGCAGCAGGCTGCGCAGCTGGTCATGCAGTACCTGCAGCTCGCGCAGGCGGGTGTGGCAGGCGTGTACCTGCAGGCTGGGGTCGTCGCTGCGCAGCCCGTCGCGCAGTGCGCCCGAGGGCAGCGCGCGGCGGTGGAAAAGGTCGCGCTGCAGCCGGTGCAGCAGGCTGTCGGACAGGCCGCCGTCGTCCAGGCTCGGCCGGGTGTCCTCTTCCGGATCGGAATAGGCGGCGATCTCGCCGGCCGGGTGCACCACCTCGTAGCTGCCCAGTACCGCCATGAAGTCGCGCCCGGCCGCGCCCCAGGCTTCCAGCAGGCGGTTCTCGCCGGCGGCCTCGCCGAAGGGGTCGGGCGCGCCGCTGCGCAGGCGCTCGGCCAGCGTCTGCAGGTCGCCCCAGTACGACTGCACCGGAGTGGGCATGTAGAAATGGAGTTCGCCCACCCGCGCCTGGGTCGCCATCACCCGCAGCACGTCGGGGGAGATGTTGAGCGTTGCGAACGCGGACATGCGCAGCGGCAGGCCCTGCGGCAGGGGTTGTTCGGGCCCTTCGAAGCGGTCCAGGTAGGCCTGGATGCGGCGCGCGCGGTAGTCGCGCCCTTCGGCGATGGTGCGCCAGAGGATCGCCTGCGGATCGGCCGGATCGGCGCCGGCCTCCCAGCGCAGCAGCCAGTCGCGGCGCCAGGCCTGGTACTTCTCGAATACCGAGGCCAGCTCCCCGGCCAGCGCCCAGGGCTTGAGTGCATCGTCGCCGGCAAGGTAGCTCTGCAGCGCGCGCATCGGCGGTTGCGCCAACAGGGACGGATCACGCAGCGCCTGGTACAGCTTCCAGTGCAGGCCGGCGGCATCCAGATCGTCGTGTTCGCCCGGCACATTGGCGTTGAGTGCACGCGCCACGAACTCACCGGGCGTGAGGAACTCAAGATTGGCGGCCACGCCATACTCGGCGGCCAGCGTCGCCTGCAGCCAGCGCCGCATCGCCACCTGCGGGATCAGCACCACTTCCGGGGCGAGCAGCGGCTGGCCCGGAACCGGCGCACGCACGTTGCGCGCCAGCAGCGCGGCCAGCACGTCCAGGGAGTTGGAATGGTAGAGGCGGAAGTCGCTGCCCGGGTCACTCATCGTGCACAGTGTGCAGCACCGCAGGCTGTATTCAATGGCCGATGCCGTCACCGGTACGGATTGTTCCGGCGCCCCCGCCGATTGTCCCGGGCCGGGCGAGCCCTTGTCGTGCAACAATACTGGACCGTCCAGTCTGCTTTTGTTCAGCCGACTGACCCGATCCTTCGATGTCTAAAAAACGTTAATGGTGCCCATGTCGGCTTCCGCCTCCAGTCTGGTGCAGTTGTCCAACGTCCGCATCGAACGGAGCGGGCGCACGATCCTGCGCGACGTCTCGCTGCAGGTGCGCACGGGCAGCATCACCGCCGTGCTCGGTCCGTCCGGCAGCGGCAAGTCGACCCTGCTGGCGGCACTGACCGGCGAGCTGCGCCCGGTCGCCGGCGAGGTCACGCTGTTCGGCAAGCCCATCCCGCACGACAGCGGTGCACTGCTGGAGATGCGCAAAAGCGTGGGCGTGCTGCTGCAGGGCAACGGCCTGCTGACCGACCTTACCGTGGCCGAGAACGTCGAGCTGCCGCTGCGCACGCATACGCGCCTGCCCAGGGCCGTGCTGCGCCGGCTGGTGGAGATGAAGCTGCATGCGGTGGGGCTGCTGGCCGCCTCCGATGCCTGGCCGCGTGAGCTGTCCGGCGGCATGGCGCGCCGCGTGGCGCTGGCCCGTGCGCTGGCGCTGGACCCGCCGCTGATGATCTATGACGAGCCCCTGACCGGGCTGGACCCGATCGCCTCCGGGGTGATCATGAGCCTGATCCAGCGCCTCAACCACAGCCTGGGCCTGACCAGCATCATCGTCACCCACCACGTGCACGAGACCCTGCCGATCTGCGACCAGGTGATTGCGATCGCCAATGGCGGCATCGTCTTCCAGGGTACGCCCGAAGCGCTGCAGTCCAGCCAGGACCCGCTGCTGCGGCAGTTCCTGCATGGCCAGCCCGATGGCCCCATCCCGTTCGATGCCGCGCCGCGTGCGAGGGTTGCCTGATGCCGTTCGTTCAAGCCACCCGTTCGCTGGGCCGCGCCGGCCTGTTCTCGCTGACCGTGCTGCGCGGTTCGCTGCCGACCCGTGATTTCCTGGCCGAACTGACCCGCGAGATCTACAAGATCGGCGCGCGCTCGCTGCCGATCATCGCCGTCGGTGGCGCCTTCGTCGGCCTGGTCCTGACCCTGCAGGGCTATCGCACGCTGACCACCTTCGGTGCGGCAGACGCGCTGTCGACCCTGCTTGGCCTGTCGCTGTACCGCGAGCTGGCCCCGGTGCTGACCGCGCTGTTGTTCATCGGCCGCGCCGGCAGCTCGATCGCCGCCGAACTGGGCCTGATGCGCGCCACCGACCAGATCAAGGCGCTGGAGCTGATGGCCATCGACCCGGTGGCCAAGGCCGTGGCGCCGCGCTTCTGGGCAGCGGTGCTGACCGTGCCACTGCTGACCGGCGTCTTCTGTTCGCTGGCGATCAGTGCCAGCTACTTCGAAGCGGTGCACGTGCTGGGCCTGGACAATGGCGTGTTCTGGTCGGCGCTGCGCAACAGCGTGGACTTCTGGGATGACTTCGGCGTGGCGATGCTGAAGTCGGCAATCTTCGGCGGCACCGCCGCGCTGGTTGCCGCCTACGTTGGTTTCCACGCCGAGCCGACCATCGAGGGCACCTCGGTGGCGACCACCCGGGCGGTGGTCAACGCCTCGCTGCTGGTGCTGATGTTCAACTTCGTGCTGTCGGCAATGTTGTTCACCTAACCCCTCCACCGGCGGTGCGCAGGCGCGCGCGGCCACCACGACTCGATCAGGTAATCCACATGGCCATCCGCGGTCCCAGACTCGAATTCTCCGTCGGCGCTTTCCTGCTGCTGGCCCTGGCCTCGCTGATGGTGCTGGCCGTGGCCTCTACCAACCAGCGCTGGAGCTGGGGCAGCGACGGCTATGAGCTGAAGGCACGCTTTTCCCAGGTCGGCCAGCTGCGCAAGCAGGCGCCGGTCAAGATCGGCGGCGTCACCGTCGGCCAGGTCGCGGCGATCGACCTGGACCCGGTGAAGTTCGAATCCATCGTGACCCTGCGCATGGACAGCAAGGTCAAGGACCTGCCGGCGGACACCTCGGCCGGCATCTTCACCAGTGGTTTGCTCGGCGAGAGCTATATCGGTCTGCAGCCGGGCGGTGATCCGGAAGTGCTCAAGGCCGGCGACGAGATCGTCTTCACCCAGCCGGCGGTGGACCTGATCCAGCTGGTCGGCAAGTACATGTTCAGTGGCGGCGCCGGTGGCGGCGCTGCTCAGAAGCCCAACGATGGCGCGCAGGCGCCTGCAACGGAACCGCAACCATGAAGATGAAACTGATCCCGGCCCTGCTCGCCTCGGCGCTGCTGGTAGCCACCCCGTTCCTGGCCCAGGCCCAGGCCGCCGCCCCCGCCGCAGCCGCGACCCAGGGCCAGGCCGGCAAGGTGGTGATCGATGCCAGCAGCCGCATCCTGGCCACCCTGCAGCAGCGCAAGAGCGAGTTCACCAGCAACCCGGCCAGCCTGCGCAGCTACATCGACAGCGAACTGACCCGCACCTTCGACCGCGACTACGCCGCGCGCCTGGTGCTGGGCCCGCACGCCCGCGGCGCCTCGGACGCGGACATCAAGCTGTTTGCCGATGCGATGGCCGACAGCCTGATGCAGCGCTACGGCTCGACCCTGCTCAACATCCAGGGCAAGCCCAGCTTCCGCCTGAAGGGTGAGAGCCCGCTGCCGGGCAACCGCGGCGTGCGCGTGAGCACCGAGCTGGTGCGCGCCGGCAACGAGCCGACGCCGGTCGAATACTGGATGCGCAACGTGAATGGCCAGTGGAAGATCTTCGACGTCAACATCGAAGGCATTTCCTACGTGCAGACCTTCCGCAACCAGTTCGACACCCCGCTGCGCCAGAAGGGCATCAAGCAGGTGGCCAGCGACCTGCGCAGCGGCAGCATGCAGGCCGGGCCCACGGGCAATGGCAAGTAACGCACTGGCGCTGCTGGAGGGCGACACCCTGCGCCTGCGCGGTCTGCTTGACCGTGCCGCGGTGATCGCGCTGTGGCCGCAGCTGCAGGCGCTGCCGGCGAAGCTGGCACGGCTGGACCTGGGCGAGGTCGAGCGCGTGGACAGCGCCGGCCTGGCCCTGCTCGCCGAGCTTTCGGCGCGCGCACGCAAGGCTGGTCACCCGCTGGCGATTTCCGGCATACCGGCAGGCTTCAACGAGCTGAGCGCGGCCTACCGGCTGTCGCCCGACCTGGATTTCACTGCAACTTCTGCTGCGAGCTGACATGAACGTCGTACGCGCTTTTCCCCTGATCGTCCTGGCCACCGCGCTGACCGCCTGTGCCGGCAAGCCCGCACGCAGCGATGCACCGGCCGCCAGCACCGTCGTTCCGGCCAGCTCGGCCGCCGAGGCCCCGGCCACTGCCGATACCAGCATGGCCGAGGCGGCACCGGTGACGCCGGTGGCCGCTCCGCCGGCCGCCGCTGCGGCCTCGCCGGCGCCCCCCGTTGCCGGTGCCGATACCGATGCGGCCAGGACCGCAGCAGCCACCGCACCAGGCGGTGATGACGATTTCGATGCCCTGTACGGTGGCACCAACAACACCGGCAGCGCGGCCGCCTACGACCCGTGGGAACCGTTCAACCGCAAGGTGCACAGGTTCAACAACGCGGTCGACCGTGGCATCGCCCGTCCGCTGGCCACGGCCTATACCCACGTGGTGCCACGCTTCGCACGTACCGGCGTGAGCAACTTCTTCAGCAACCTGCGCGCACCGGTGACCATCACCAACCAGCTGCTGCAGGGCCGTGGCGCCGATGCGTGGGACAGCCTCGGCCGCTTCCTGATGAACAGCACGCTGGGCATCGGTGGCCTGTTCGATCCGGCCAGCAAGGCGATGGTGCCGCGTCGCAACGAAGACTTCGGCCAGACCCTGGGCGCCTGGGGCTGGCGTCGTTCGCGCTACGTGGAACTGCCGTTCTTCGGCCCGCGGACCGTGCGCGATGTGTTCGGCCTGGCCGGTGACATCCCGTTGTCGCCGATCCGCCGCATCGAAGAAGACAAGCTGCGCATCGGCCTGCAGGGCCTGCAGCTGGTCGATACGCGCGCACAGCTGCTGGCGATCGACGATCTGCGCGACACTGCCGTGGACGAGTACTCGCTGGTCCGCGATGCGTGGATGCAGCGCCGCAACTACCAGATCGAGAACGATCTGCGCAGCAAGCGCGACCGTGGCCACGACGATGCCAACTCGCCGATTCCGGTCGACGCGATGCCGATGCCGCAGTGGACCCACTGAGGTCGCTGATCGGTGCATGAAAAACCCCGCCTCGGCGGGGTTTTTCTTTTCCGGTAGGTGCCAACCTTGGTTGACACGCTTTGCTCAGGCCGCCAGCGCGGCCTCGATGGCTTGGCGCAGGCGCGCGTCATCGGCGGCCACGTCCGGGGCGAAGCGGGCAATGACCTTGCCATCGCGACCGACCAGGAACTTCTCGAAGTTCCACAGCACCGCCGGCGCGGCGTGGATCGGAATCTCCTTGCTGGCCAGGCGCTCGCGCAGCGGGCCTTCACCGATCGACTGCGGCTGCGCGGCGGTCAGCTGCTGGTAGAGCGGGTGGGTGTCCTCGCCGGCCACGCTGATCTTGGAGAACATCGGGAAGGTGACATCGTAGGTGAGCTGGCAGAACTGCTGGATCTCCGCCTCGCTGCCCGGTTCCTGGCCCAGGAAGTTGTTGGCGGGGAAGCCCAGCACTTCCAGGCCTTGCGCGTGCTTTTCCGCATACAGCGCCTGCAGGCCTTCGTACTGTGGGGTCAGGCCGCACTTGGAGGCGACGTTGACCAGCAGCAGGACCTTGCCCTGGTAATCGGCAAGCGTGGACGGCTGGCCGTCGATGGTGGTGAGGGAAATGTCCTGGATCGGGGTGCTCACGCGGAGGCTCCGGCTACGGCGGGGAATGGCCCACCAGCATAGCGCTGTGCGATGCCCGTAGCGTCGAGCTTGCTCGACGGGATTCACGCGCGATCGCGAGCGTTGATGCCGTTGCCGGCCAGCGGCCGGCACTACCGTCAACCCACGCACATCTCTGACGCGGTAATGCCGGCCGCTGGCCGGCAATCGCGGCAGTTTCATCAATCCACGCAGATCGTGCCCTGCGCTTTGCCCTCATCAACGCGCTGGCGGCAGCCGAAGTTCTGGCGGGCATCGCGCTGGCAGGTGCCGGTGGTGGCGATGCCGGCGGCCACTTCGCCGGTGGCCAGGCACTGGCCCGTGCAATCGCTCTTGCGGCTGCAGGCCTTGCCGGCGTCGGCATAGGGAATCACGCACTGCAACCGCTGCAGGCGGCCGAGCCGTTGCAGCGTGCCGCCGGCGGCCTGGCAGTCGACATCGCGTGCCTCCTGGTAGGCCTCGGCGGCCTGCGGGCTGTCGGTTGCGTCCGCAGCAGGTGGAGCCGGCGGCGCACTGCTGCAGGCGGCGAGCACGGCGGACAGGAGCAGGCTGATACAGAGGCGAGAATGCATGGCGGCACCCGAACGCGGCGGACAGGCCGCCAGCATACGCATGGACGATGCAGGCGGCGTGTCAGCGTGGCTCAGGTTTCTTCACCGTCGCCACTGTCGTCGGCCGACAGCGCATCGGGCAGCAGCTGCCGGCTCTGCTCGACCGGCAGCGATTCGACATCGCGCAGCTTGCGGGCGATCGCGCGGGTGCGCACGCCGGTCTGGTCGATCTGCTTGCTGGCCTGATCGAGCTTGGCCTTCACATTGTCGAGCACGTCGCCGAACTTGCCGAACTCGGTCTTCACCGCGCCCAGCAGGCTCCACACTTCGCTGGACCGCTTCTCGATGGCCAGGGTGCGGAAACCCATCTGCAGGCTGTTGAGCAGTGCGGTGATGGTGGTCGGCCCGGCGACCACCACGCGGTGGTCGCGCTGCAGCAGGTCCACCAGGCCGGGGCGGCGGATCACCTCGGCATACAGCCCTTCGGTCGGCAGGAACATCACCGCGAAATCGGTAGTGTGCGGCGGCACGATGTACTTCTCGCAGATGGACTTGGCCTGCACCTTCACCGCGCGCTCCAGCTGCGCGCCCTGCACGCGCACCAGTTCTGCGTCGCCCTGCTCCTGCGCGTCCAGAAGGCGCTCATAGTCTTCGCGCGGGAACTTGGAGTCGATCGGCAGCCACACCGGCGTGTCGTCGCTGCTGCGCCCCGGCAGGCGCACGGCGATGTCGACCATTTCCCCGCTGTCCGGGCGCACCTTCACCGCGCGCGCGTACTGCTCCTGGATCAGGGTCTGCTCGAGGATGTTCTCCAGCTGCACTTCACCCCAGCTGCCGCGCGTCTTGACGTTGGTCAGCACGCGCTTGAGGTCGCCCACGCCGGTGGCCAGCTGCTGCATCTCACCGAGGCCGCGCTGGACCTGCTCCAGGCGCTCGGAGACCAGCTTGAAGGACTGGCCCAGGCGGGTTTCCAGCGTGGACTGCAGCTTCTCGTCCACGGTCACGCGCATCTGTTCCAGCTTCTGTGCGTTGTCGCTCTGCAGCGCACGCAGCTGTTCTTCCAGCGTCGTGCGCATCTCGGCGATACGCTGCTCGTTGCGCTGGGTCAGCTCCTGCAGCCGCTGGCCCAGGTTCTCGGTCAGGCGCTGCTGCGACTGCGCGCCCTCCTCGCGGCCCTTGCGTGCATCGTCCATCTGGGTCTGGCGCAGGGCACCGAGCTGGCTGTCGGTGCGCGTGGTCAGTTCCTGCAGCTGCTGGCCGAAGGCATGGATGCGCGCCTCCTGCTGCTGGCCAAAGGTATCCAGCTGGCCACGCAGTTCCTGCAGGCGCTGGCCCATCAATGCAGCGCCGCGCTGCTGGCTTTCGGCGGACTCGGCGCGCGCCTTGCGGGCGTCCTCGCCCAGGGCCTCGCGCAGCAGGTCCAGCCGCTGGTCGGTACGCGTGGACAGATCGGTCAGCGCGCGGGCGAAGGTGTCCAGCTGTTCGCGCAGTTCGCTGCGCCCGGCCCGCGCCTCCTCGCGAACCGCCTGTTCCAGGCGGTCGTGGGGCGGGCGCCGCAGCAGGGCGACCAGCTGCAGGATGAGCACGGCCAATAGAAGGCCGCCGATGAGCAGGGATTCGGTTTGCATGGGGCAAGTGTAGGCTGGTGCCGTCTCAAACGCTGCGCCGGGCCATGCTGGAACTGTACGGAAAACCGACCTCGATCAACGTGCGCAAGGTGCTGTGGCTATGCGCCGGGCTGGATCAGCCGGTGCAGCACGAACCGGCACCGCCAGCGGATCTGCTGGCCGCGCTCAACCCGAACCGGCAGGTGCCGGTGCTGCGCGACGGAGACTTCGTGCTGTGGGAGTCCAACAGCATCTGCCGCTACCTGGCCGCCCGCGCCGGCCGCGACGACCTGCTGCCGGTTGCGCTGCAGGCGCGTGCGCAGGTGGAGCAGTGGATGGATTGGCAGGCCAGCGACCTCAACAGTGCCTGGCGCCAGGTGTTCATGGCCCGGGTACGGCAACACCCGGACTACCCGGATGACGCCCGCGCCGAGGCCAGCTGGGCACAGTGGAACCGGCTGATGGGCGTGCTCGACGCGCAGTTGGCCGATGGCCGGGCCCATGTCACCGGCAGTGCATTCACCCTGGCCGACATCGTGCTGGGCCTGTCGACCCAGCGCTGGCGCAGCACGCCCGGCGACAGGCCTGCACTGTCCAACGTGGAGGCCTGGTTCGAGCGCCTGCACCAACAGCCCGGTTTCGCCGAATACGTCGACAACGGCGTGGCCTGAGGCAGGGGTCAGATCCTTTCCCAAAGGGAAAGGGATCTGACCCCAACGACGCAGGAGAAAACCGGGCCTTACCAGCCTTCCAGCACGATCTTGCCCTTGGCGCGGTGGCTCTCCAGCAGCGCATGGGCGCGCCGCAGGTTGGCCGCTTCGATGCGGCCGAAGTGCTCGCCGAGGGTGGTCTGCAGCACACCGGCATCGATCAGCTCGGCCACCCGGTTCAACAGCTCGTGCTGGCGCTGCATGTCCGCCGTCCTGTACAGCGGGCGGGTGAACATCGACTCCCAGTGCAGCGACAGCGCCTTGCGCTTGAGCGCCATCACATCCACCTGGCCCGGATCATCGATCAGACCGAACTGGCCCTGCGGCGCCAGCAGCTCGACGATCTGCGCGTAGTGCTGGTCCGAATGGGTCAGGCTGGCCACGTGCTGCACCTCGCTGATGCCCAGCCGTGCCAGACCCTCGGCCAGTGGCTGGCTGTGGTCGATGACGTGGTGGGCGCCCATCGCGTACACCCAGTCCTGGGTATCCGGACGCGAGGCGGTGCCGATCACGGTCAACTTCGTCAGCTTCCGCGCCAGCTGCACCAGGATCGAACCGACACCACCGGCTGCACCGATCACCAGCAGGGTCTGGCCCTCGCCACCGCCTTCGGGAATGCGCAGGCGGTCGAACAGCAGCTCCCAGGCGGTGATCGCGGTCAGCGGCAATGCGGCGGCGGCGGCATCGTCGAGGCTGGCCGGCTTGTGGCCGACGCTGCGCTCGTCCACCAGCTGGTACTCGGCGTTGCTGCCCGGGCGGTCGATCACACCGGCGTAGTAGACCGCGTCGCCGGGCTGGAACAGGGTCACCTCGCTGCCGACCGCGTCGACGATGCCGACCGCATCCCAGCCCAGCACGCGCGGGCCGTCGGTGGCCACGCCCCGGCGCACCTTGGTGTCGACCGGATTGACCGCCACCGCGCGCACCGCCACGCGCAGGTCGCGCGGGCCAGGCTGGGGCAGTTCCAGTTCGATGTCGATCAGGGCCTGGGCATCTTCGATCGGCAGGCCGGCGTGGGTATAGGCAATGGCGCGCATGGTGGCGGTCCAGTGGGGAAGGAGGCGACAGGTTGCGCCGCGCACGGCCCTTCAGAAAGGCGCAGAATCGGGCATCACTTTCACTCCAGCAATGAAGATGATCCGCTTCGATGACCTGCACCTGTTCGTCCGCACCGCTGCGCTGGGCAGCTTCTCGCAGGCCGCGCGCGAAGCCGATCTGCTGCCCGGGCAGGTCGCGGCCGCGGTGGCGCGGCTGGAGCGCGAGCTGGACCTGCGCTTGTTCGTGCGCACCACCCGCAGCCTGCGCCTGACCGGCGAGGGCGCGCTGTACCTGCCGTATGCGCAGGAGGTGCTGGTCACCCTGCGCGAAGGCCAGGCCCGGGTGCAGGGCGAGGACGCCGACCTGCATGGCACCCTGCAGCTGTCGGCACCGTCGGACTTCGGTCGCAACCTGCTGCTGCCGTGGCTGACCGCATTCCGTGCCGCGCACCCGCGGTTGCGCCTGCACCTGCGTCTGTCCGATGAAGTGGCCGATGTGTTCCGCGACCCGGTGGATGTGGCGATCCGCATCGGCCACTTCGATGACGCCAGCTATGTCGCCCTGCCACTGCTGGAGGGCAACCGCCGTGTGCTGGCCGCCTCGCCCGATTACCTGCAGCGGCGCGGCATGCCTGCGCGGCTGGATGACCTGCGCGAGCATGATTGCCTGGTCTACCAGCTCAGCGGCCGCGCCTACGATCGCTGGTCGTTCGAGGTCGACGGGCGCCGCGTGGTGGTGCCGGTGCGTGGCCCGCTGGTCTGCGATGACGCCGACGTGGTGCGGCGCTGGGCGGTGGCCGGCGAAGGCATCACCTACAAATCCTGGCTGGACCTGCGCGAGGACGTGCTGGCCGGGCGCCTGCAGTTGCTGCTCGATGGCGTTGGCAGCCACATTCCGCTGCAGCTGGTGTGCCCGCACCGCAAGCAGTTCTCGCCGGCGGTGCGGCAGTTGCACGCGCAGCTGCGCCAGCACCTGCAACCGCTGCTGTCTGGCATGCCCGATGGACTCGCCGGCCCCCTGTCGCCCGTTCCGGTGCTGGCCGACAATGGCGGCCCCCCGTAAGAGAGAACACCGCCATGCCGTGGATGGGCATCCAGGACCTGTGGACGTTTCTGGTCGCCGTGCTGGTGTTTCTCGCCCTGCCCGGCCCCGGCACGTTCACCCTGCTGACCGCCACCGGACGAGGTGGCGTACGTGGCGGCTACACCGCGCTGGCCGGCCTGCTGGTCGGCGACCAGATCCTGATGTGGCTGGCCCTGGCCGGCGTGGCCGCGCTGCTCAAGGCCAATCCGCTGGTGTTCCACGCCGTGCAGTACCTGGGTGCGGCCTACCTGGTCTGGGTCGGCATCAGCCTGCTGCGTACCCCGAAGCACGAGGGCGGTGACGCCGGTCCCATCCGCATGCAGCCCGGCCGCTATTTCCAGCAGGCGATCCTGGTCAGCCTGCTCAACCCGAAGGCAATCCTGTTCTACATGGCGTTCCTGCCGTTGTTCATCGATCCCAAGGCACACCAGGGCATCGCCACCTTCGGCGCGCTGGCCGGCATCATCCTGGTGGTCAGCATTGGGTACTGCTCGATGCTGATCGGGGTGGGCAACCTGGCCCGCCGCCGCTTGATCCAGCATCCACGCATCAGCGATGCGCTGCGCCGCGTGGCCGGCCTGTTCCTGGTCGGCTTCGGCATCCGCCTGGGGTTGAACGGGTGAAGGCCTGGCGGGCCGCGGTCGGCGCGTTGCTGTTGACGGCCGGTGCTGCCTCGGCCGCCACCGTGCAGGACCATCGCTGCCTGAGCGGCGGTCGCGATGACCGCATCCATCTGGAATGGCGCTGGCTGGATGACGGTGGCGCCGATGTGCGCTACGCCGGCCAGCATGAGCGCCTGACGCTGCGCCGGGTTGCGCTGGAGACCACGGTGCTGGCCGAAGATCGCCCCTACCAGTTCGACAGCGTGTGGGAAGAGCGCATCGACGGGCGCCTCAACGGCCACTACCGGTTGAGCACCCAGGGCGCGCTGGTGCTGGAGTTGAGCTACCAACGCGCCCGCGACGGCCGCACCACCGCCTTCCACGATGCTCCCGAGGCCTGGCAGGAACACGGCTGCCACTGGCCCAGCGCCCGATAGCGCAGCACCGGCCGACGGCCCTTTATGCCGATTCCGGCAGACTGCTCGCGGTACAGCGCGCGACGGGTCGGGCATGACCCCCGTCAGTGGCAATGCTGCGCTGCGTTCGGTCACACTCGGGGACTTGTCGTTCTCAGTCACCCCTTCCGAGGCCTGCATGTCCCTGCTCCGGCGCAAGTCCCTAGATTCCGTCACCGTCCATGAAGCCGGCAGGCGCCTGGTTCCCACGCTCAGCTGGCCGCACCTGATCGCGCTGGGCATCGGTGCCATCGTCGGCACCGGCATCTACACGCTGATCGGCGTCGGTGCCAACCTGGCCGGCCCGGCGGTGCTGATCTCCTTTGCCATCGCCGGCGCGGTCTGCGCCTGCGCGGCGCTGTCCTACGCCGAGCTGTCGACGATGATGCCGGCTGCCGGCAGTGCCTATACCTACAGTTACAGCGCGCTGGGCGAGGTGTTCGCCTGGGTGGTGGGCTGGAGCCTGATCCTGGAGTACTCGCTGGTGGTGAGTACGGTGGCCGTGGGCTGGTCGGGCTACTTCGTCGGATTCCTCGAATGGGTGCACACCCAGTTCGGCTGGAACGTGCACCTGCCGGCCTGGCTTGCGGCCGGCCCGCACGTGGAAGGCGGCATGATCAACCTGCCGGCGATCGTCATCACCTGGCTGGTGGCCGGCATGCTGATGGCCGGCACCAAGGAAAGCGCCACCCTCAACGCCATCCTGGTGGTGTTCAAACTGATCGCGCTGGCGATCTTCGTGGCCGTGGCACTGCCGGCGTTCGACAGCGCCAACCTGCAGCCGTTCATGCCCTATGGCTTTGCCAAGTCGATCGGCCCTGATGGCGTCGAACACGGCGTGATGGCGGCGGCGGCGATCATCTTCTTCGCCTTCTACGGCTTCGATGCGATTTCGACCGCCGCCGAGGAAACCAAGAACCCGGGCCGCGACCTGTCGATCGGCATCATCGGTTCGATGATCGGCTGCACCATCGTCTACGTGCTGGTGGCGCTGGCCGCCGTGGGTGCGATGAGCTACGCCGTGTTCGGCCACAGCGCCGAGCCGCTGGCGCTGATCATGCGCCAGCTGGGCCATCCGACTGCGGCGATGGTGATCGGCGTGATCGCGATCATCGCGCTGCCGACGGTGCTGCTGGCCTTCCTGTACGGCCAGAGCCGCATCTTCTTCGTGATGAGCCGCGACGGCCTGCTGCCGCGTGGCCTGTCCAAGGTCAACGCACGCACCGGCACGCCGGTGGCGACCACGCTGTTCACCGCAGTGGTGGTGTCGGCGCTGGCCGGTGTGGCGCGCCTGGACGAGATCGCCGCGCTGGCCAACGCCGGTACCCTGGCCGCGTTCACTGCGGTGGGCATCTGCCTGGTGGTGCTGCGCCTGCGCGAGCCGAACCGCGAGCGTACCTTCCGTACGCCGCTGGCCTTCGTGGTCGGCCCGCTGGCCGCGCTGGGCTGCATCTACCTGTTCATCAGCCTGCCGCACAGCACCCAGCTGTACTTCCTGCTGTGGAACCTGGTCGGCCTGGTGCTGTACTTCCTGTACAGCCGCCGCAATGCGTTGATCGCGAAGTAAACGCATCACCGGGTATGCCGGCCAGCGGCCGGCACTACCGCAGGGCGCTCAGCCATCCTGCTTTGGCATCACGGGTAGTGCCGGCCGCTGGCCGGCATTTCCTCAGGGCGCTCAGCCGCCCTGCGTTGCCGCGTAGTCCTGCGCCTGGCGCATCACCCGCAGCAGGTTGCCGCCCCAGATGCCGGCAATCTGCTGCTCGGTGTAGCCCTTGCGCAGCAGCCAGGCGGTGATCTTCGGCAGCTGGCTGACATCAGGCAGATCGCTCAGGCCGCCGCCGCCGTCCCAGTCCAGGCCGATGCCCACGTGTTCGGGGCCGACCACCTTGAGAATGTGCTCGAAGTGGGCGAAGAAGTCGTCCAGGCTGGCGTGGCGCACCGGGTGCTCGTGGTCCAGCGCCTGCTCGGCCTTGAGCAGCGCGACACCCTGCTCGATGCCCATCCCTTCCCAGCCGCCCAGTTGCTTGCTCAGCGCTTCCTCGGCCAGCTTGCGCTCGGGCGTCTTGGCGGTGTCGATCAGATAACCGCCATAGGCATTGACCTGGATCACGCCACCGGCCTTGGCCAGCTTGCGCAGGCGTGCATCATCGAGGTTGCGCGGGTGGTCGTAGACCGCCTTGGCCGAACTGTGCGAGAGCACGAACGGCACCGGCATCATCGCCAGCAGGTCATCGAACACCGCATCCGAGGCATGCGACTGGTCGATGACGATGCCCAGCTTCACCGCCTGCCGCACCAGTTCCTTGCCGGCCGGGCTCAGGCCTTTCCATTCCGCACCCTTGGGGTCGGTGGCCGAATCGGCGAACTCGTTGTTGGCGAAGTGCACGGTGCTGAGCAGGCGGAGGCCGGCGCGGTGGTAGAACGAGAGCAGGCTCGGGTCGGCCACCAGCGGGCTGGCGTTTTCCATGCTGATGTAGACCACGCGCTTGCCGGAAGCCTTGATCCGCGCCGCGTCATCGGCGGTCAACGCCAGCGCGAAACGCCCGGGATGGGCCGCCAACATTTCGCGGATCTGCATCAACCGCTGCAGGCCGTGGTCACGTTCGGCCAGATGTGCAGCGGCGCTGCGGTCGCCCTGGTCGGTGTAGATCGCCCAGAAGCCGCCGTCCAGCGCGCCTTCGACCATGCGCGGGTAATCCACCTGTGACAGCGCGTTGCGGTCGTGGCGCTGTTCGATGTCAAAGCCGCTGCGGCCGAAGTTGGCCGGCGTATCCAGATGGCTGTCGAGGGTGACCAGACGCTGCTGCAGGGTCTTTGCTCGCGCCAGTTCCTGCGCGCTGAATTCGATGGCATGGGCTGACAGCGGCGCGCACAGCGCCAGGGCAAGCACGACGGACAGACGGCGCAACGAAGGCATGGGCTCTTACCGGCTTTGGGAAGAGCCCGACCATAACGCTGCGCCCGCGCATTGGGTAGCGCCGGGCCACGCCCGGCGGATCTTGAGGCTGTCAGGCAGATCAGCCGAGCGTGGGCTCGGCTCTACAGCGTCACGCGTTCAATCGACCACGCGGCAGAACACGGCCTTCAGGTAGCGCGATTCCTGCACATGGGCCATGAACGGATGGTCCGGACCGGCGCCGGCCACCTTCAGGATCTGGATCGTGCGGCCGGAGAAGTAGGCCGCGCGGCGCAGCATGTCGAGGAACTGATCCTCGGCCACCAGGCCGGTGCAGGAGAACGTGGCGAACAGGCCACCGGGCTTGACCACGCCCAGCGCCAGCTTGTTCATGTCCAGGTACTTCTTCAGCGCGGTGATCACCTGGTCGCGGTCGCGGGTCATCTTCGCCGGGTCCAGGATCACCACGTCGTACTGCTCGCCGCGGTTGGCGGCATCGCGCAGCCACGGGAAGATGTCGGACTGCACGAACTTCGGGCGCACGTTGTTCAGGCGCGAATTGCCCTTGGCGATCTGGATGACGTCCTCATCGATGTCGATGCCAACCACTTCGGTGGCTCCACGCGCAGCGGCATACACGGCGAAACCGCCGGTGTTGCAGCACAGGTCCAGCACGCTCTTGCCTTCCACCTGCTGGCTCAGCCACTGCCGGTTTTCGCGCTGGTCGGCGAAGAAGCCGGTCTTGTGCGCGCCGGCCGGGTCGGCGCGGAACTTGATGCCGTACTCGGTGATCACCGCCGCTTCGGTGGTGGTGTTGCCGTGGAAGTCGAAGCTTTCCTGCTTCTGCACATGTTCGTCGGCGAAGCTGTGGAAACGGCAGCCCGGGAACTGTTCGCGCAGGGCGTCGTAGATCCACTCGCGGTGGCGGAACATGCCGGCGGCGAAGAATTCGACCACCACCAGGTCGCCGTAACGGTCGACCACCAGGCCGGACAGGCCGTCGCCTTCGCTGTGCACCACACGCCAGGCGTCGGACACCGCGTCGAGCTTGAGCACCTCACGGCGCAGCGACACCGCCTGGGCGATCTTGCGCGAGAACCAGCCAGCATCGACCGGCACATGCTGATCGGTTTCAAGGATGCGCACGGCAATGCGCGAATGCCCGTTGTAGAACCCGCGGCCGATGAACTCGCCCTCGATGCCGACCACGTCGACGATGGAACCGGGCTTGGGCCGGACGGTCGGCTTCTCGACCAGTTTCTGGAAGATCCACGGGTGGCTGGAACGCCACGCGTTCTTGAGGCGGACAATCGGAAGGGGGGTATTCATCCACCTATTGTAGCCGGGGGGCGCTTTCGTAGAGTCGAGCTTGCTCGACCGGCGTTGCTGAACAGTCCCGTTCAGTCAAGCAGGCTCGACGCTACGAGGGTCCGGGCCGGCATGCCAGCCAAGGTTGGCATCTACCAGAGCGGGGCATTTGACGGCAGCCCGGGCAGGCGGCAGAATCGGCGCCAGAAGGGGAGTAGCTCCCAGACGTTGTCGCCGTCAATTCGAGCCCGCAGGCTCCGGTGCAACGGCAGTTCCAGCCATTGGAACTGCGAGCGAGACCTTCGCCGTACTGGCGAAGCTCTGTCCCTGGATCCCCTCCCGATCCTCCGTTGCAGATCCTCGCCGTCCGGCCTGGCATTCACTTTTCCAACGGACATTCCCAATGCAGACGATCGGTAACGTGTGGTTGTGGGGCGGCTTCGCAGCGGTGGTGGTCATCGCCCTGCTGGTCGACCTCGTATTGATGCGCCATGGTGGACCGCACAAGGTCACCTTCAAGGAGGCCCTGTGGTGGTCCATCGGCTGGGTCGCGCTGGCCCTGCTGTTCAACGCCGGCCTCTGGTACTACCTCAATGAGACCGCCGGCCAGGTGGTGGCCAACAAGGTCGGCCTGGAGTTCCTGACCGGCTACCTGGTCGAGAAGGCGCTGGCGGTGGACAACATCTTTGTCTTCCTGATGATCATGAGCTACTTCGCGGTGCCGGAGGAGCAGCGCCAGAAGGTGCTGATCATCGGCATCCTGGGTGCGATCGTGCTGCGTACGATCATGATCTTCGCCGGCAGCGTGCTGATCAGCCAGTTCCATTGGCTGCTCTACGTGTTCGGTGCCTTCCTGCTGTTCACCGGCTGGAAGATGTGGTTCGCCGCCGGCCAGGAGCCGGATCTCGAGAGCAACCCGGCCCTGCGCTGGATGCGCAAGCACCTGCGCCTGCTGCCGAACTATGAAGGCAACGCACTGAGCGTGACCCGTGATGGCGTGCGCTGGTTCACCCCGCTGTTCGCGGTGCTGATCCTGATCGCGGTCACCGACGTGATCTTCGCGGTGGACAGCATCCCGGCGATCTTCGCGATCACCACCGACCCGTTCATCGTGCTCACCTCCAATGTGTTCGCGGTGCTGGGCCTGCGCGCGATGTTCTTCCTGCTGGCCGGCATGGCCGACCGCTTCCACCTGCTGCCGTACGGCCTGGCGCTGGTGCTGGGCTTCATCGGCATCAAGATGATGATCATCGACCTGTTCAAGATCCCGACCCCGGTGTCGCTGGGCGTGGTCGCGGTGATCATCGCCGCCACCGTGGTGCTGAGCCTGAAGTACCCGCCGAAGGAAGGCTCGGGCCACGCCTGAACCTGACCGGCGGGAAGACGCGGCCGGCGGGATTGTCCCGTCGGCCGCACCCACTCTCCCGCAGCGGTGGCCTTGGTTTCGCGCCGGCCACCGCCATTGCTTGAGGTATGGACAACAACGCGCCCCTGCCCGCTGGCGATGCGCCGGCCCCCCGCAATGACCGCTCGCGCATCCTGCGGGCGTTCAACGTCAGCCTGGCCGCCGTGCTGGTGCTGGTGGTCGTGTTCGCCCTGCAGGGCACGTTTGACTGGCGCCCCTGGGCGGTGGCGCCGCTGGAAGCCAAGGGCCTGCTCGGCCTGATCGGAGGCCCGCTGCTGCATGCCTCGGTCGAGCACATCGCGGCCAACAGCATCGCGATCCTGATCCTGGGCACCCTGGCCGGCAGCGTCTACCCGAAGGCCACCGTGCGCGCCCTGCCCCTGCTGTGGCTGGGCTCGGGTGTTGGCGCGTGGATGCTGGGCAACCCCGGCAGCGTGCACCTGGGCGCCAGTGGCGTCACTCACGGCCTGATGTTCCTGCTGGCCAGCCTGGGCCTGCTGCGCCGCGACCGCGCGGCCATCGCCACCGGCCTGATCGGCATGCTGTTCTACGGCGGCATGCTGATGACCATCCTGCCGCATGCCGACGGCGTGTCCTGGCAGTCGCACATGGGCGGCGCCTTCGCTGGCATCATCGCCGCGCTGCTGTTCCGCAACGCCGACCCGCTGCCGCCGCGCCAGCGCTACAGCTGGGAAGATGAGGAAGAATCAATCGAGCCACTGGCCGACGACGAGCTGGAGCCGCCGTCACCGCAGCGTGTGCCGGTGCTGTGGCAGCCGCGCGAGGGCCAGGACTACGTGGTGATTCCGTTCCGCCGCCCGGACGAGCCGCGCGGTTGATCGGGGCTCAGACCCCACCCGGCATCTTCATGACCCGGTAGTGGCCGACCTTGGTCGGCGCTCCTGCTGCAGGCCAACCGAGGTTGGCAACTACCGGAGCACGCGGACCAGCGCGGGTCAATCCGCCGCATTCCCCGCCGCACCCATGCCATCCACCGCCTGCCGGCCCAGCGCCGGGTCATCGGTGAAGAACGCATCGATGCCCGTGGCCAGATAGGCGCGCATCTCGGCGATCGACCCCTCGGCATTGCGCGCGCTGTCGGCGCCCTTGCGCAGGTTGCTGGCCTGGAAGTGGTTCTCCGGGCGGAACGTGTACGGGATCACCATCAGGCCGGCGGCGTGCGCATCACCTACCAGCGAGGTCGGCGCCCCCAGCGCACCCTGGGCATCAAGCGGAATGATCGAACGCAGCTCCGGGCCGATGCCATCGGCATAGGTGGCGATGTCCTTCAGGCCAGCCGGGGTCATCATCTGCGCGTAGGTCAGCGTGCCGCCAGCCTTGGCGATGTCGGCAGGCTGGGTATCGCCCTTCCACAGCAGCTGCAGCAGGCGGATGTTGCTGCCGCGCCCGATCTTGCCGCGCAGGTAGCGCAGGTTGGCGGTCTCGAACGACTGGATCGTGACCGGGCCGACGTTGGTATATGCGTTGCCGCGCAGCGCGGCCAACAGCGCGTCTTCCATCGGCAGTCCGATGGACTGGAAGTAGGTCGGGTGCTTGATCTCCGGCACCAGGCCGATGCCGCGGTTGGCGCGGCCGGCCTGCTGTACCAGGAAGGCCAGGATCTCATCCAGGCTGGCGATGCGGAACTGGCCGTCGTAGGCGGTGCTGCGCAGCTCCGGCAGGCGCTCGCGCGCGTACAGGGTCTTCAGCTCGGCCAGGGTGAAGTCTTCGGTGAACCAGCCTTCCACCTTCTGGCCATCAATGATCCGGGTGGTCCGGCGCTTGGCGAATTCCTTGTGCTCGGCCACATCGGTGGTGCCACCGATCTCGTTCTCGTGGCGGGCCACCATCACCCCGTCCTTGGTCATCACCAGGTCCGGTTCGATGTAGTCGGCGCCATCGGCAATCGCCTGCGCGTACGAGGCCAGGGTGTGCTCGGGCAGCAGCGCACTGGCACCGCGGTGCCCATAGACCGACGCCTTGGAGGACGGGGTGGAGGATTCAGCACTCATGGCCACCGATGGTGCCACGGCCAGCGACAACAGCAACGCACAACCCCACGACTTCACTGCGACTTCCCCAATCGGTATGTGATGGGCGTCAGTATGCGGCGGCAATATGACAGGTGGGGGAAGCCTGCACCTGTAGAGCCGAGCCCATGCTCGGCTGAGCGGTAGAACAGCCGAGCATGGGCTCGGCTCTACAGTTACTTGCCGATGCAGAAGCTGGAGAAGATCCGGCCCAGCAGGTCGTCGGCACTCATCTGTCCGGTGATCTCGCCCAGCGCGTCATGCGCCAGCCGCAGCTCTTCGGCGGCCAGTTCCAGATGCTCATGGGCCAGCTCGGCATCGGCGCGCCGCGCATGTTCCTGCGCGCGTTCGATCGCATCGACATGGCGCGTGCGCGCGGAAAATTCACCGTCCACCTGCTCGCCGGCCCCGGCCGAGGCGATGCTGCGCAGGCGCGCGTGCAGGTTCTCCAGGCCGGCGCCGGTGGCGGCCGAAACGAATACGCGGTCCGGGTCATCCAGCGTCGGCAACACGTCCAGCAGATCCGACTTGTTGTGGATGTAGACCTTGTGCGGCACGTCGGCCACGGCCTGCCCCAGCGCCGCTTCACCGGCGACGGGATCGCGCGCGTCCAGCACGATCAGCGCCAGGTCGGTGCGCTCGATTTCCACATGGGCGCGGCGCATCCCTTCGCGTTCGATGGCGTCGCCGCCGTCGCGCAGGCCGGCAGTGTCGACCAGGGTCAGCTCCAACCCGTCCAGACGGATGGTCTCGCGCAGGGTGTCGCGGGTGGTGCCGGCGATGTCGGTGACGATGGCACGCTCGCTGCCGGCCAGTGCGTTCAGCAGTGAACTCTTGCCGGCATTGGGCGGGCCGATCAGCACCGCATGCAGGCCATCGCGCAGGCGGCGGCCGCGCTCGGCATCGCGACGCAGCAGGGCCAGGTCGCCACGCGCCTGCTCCAGCCCGCGCCGCACCTGCGCACCACCGAGGGTATCCAGTGGTTCGTCGGCGAAGTCGATGGCCGCTTCCACGTGGATGCGCAGCAGCACCAGCTGTTCGACCACTGCCGCGATACGGCGCGAGAACACGCCATCCAGCGAACGCCGTGCAGCGCGCGCGGCGCGGTTGTCGCCCGCGGCGATCAGATCGGCGATGGCCTCGGCCTGGGCCAGGTCGAGCTTGCCGTTGAGGAAGGCCCGCTCGCTGAACTCACCCGGCCGCGCCTGGCGCGCGCCCAGCGCGATGCAGCGCGCGACCAGCTGCTGCAGCAGCACCGGGCTGCCGTGGCCCTGCAGTTCCACCACTTCCTCGCCGGTGAAGCTGTTCGGTGCCGGGAACCACAGCACGATGCCGTCGTCGATCACCTCGCCATCGGCATCGCGCAGGCGCGCATATTGCGCGTGACGCGGGCGCAGTGCAGGTGCCCCCAGAGCGTTGGCGATGGCGGCAGCGCGCGGGCCGGACAGGCGCAGCAGGCCGACGCCGCCGGCGCCGGGCGCGCTGGCAATGGCGACGATGGTCTCGGTACGGGTCAGATCATTCATGGCTCAGAGCTTCTCCAGCTGTGCGCGCGCCTGCGCGGCACCACTGCCCTGCGGCTGCAGCGCCAGATAGGTGGTGTAGGCCTGCTTTGCCTTGGCCTTGTCGCCAGCATTGAAGTACGCATCGCCCAGGTTGAGATGTGCGACCGCGCGCGACGGATCGATCTTCAGCGTGTTCTCCAGCCAGCGCGTGGCTTCGGCATAGCGCTGCTGGCGGTAGTACACGAAGCCGAGATTGTTCGCTGCCTGGGCGAAGTCCGGGCGCAGCTTCAGCGCTTCGGTGAACTGCGCCGCCGCTTCGTCGTACTGCTTTTCGCGGTACAGCTGCAGGCCACGGTCATTGGCCTGCTGCGCGCGCTGGCGGTCCGACGCCGGGCCGGCGCTGGGCACCACCAGCTTGGCCTTGCCGCCCTGCAGGTCGGCCACGGTGACCGGTGCCTGGCTGCCCTTGGCTTCGCTGGCAGCCTCGACCTTGGTGTTCAGCGCGATCGCATCGGCGGTCAGCTGGCGCGTATCGGCGTTGAGGAACTCCTGGCTGTCCGGCACCTGGAACACGAACTCGCCGCCCTGCGAACCGGGCAGGCTGCCGAACGCCGGGGTCTGGTGCGACACCGCCGACACCGCAGGTGCCACGTAGGCGGCCAGCTCGGTACCGGTGATCAGGCCATCGCCATTGAGGTCACCCTTGCCGGCCAGCGCCTGCAGCAGCACCCAGGTGAACACCGAATGGCCATTGGGCCCGGCGTCGGCCACCTGCTGGTCGGCACCGCCGGCGGTCAGCATCTGCCGCGCGCTGCGGCGTGCGTTCTCGCGCAGGAACGACGACGACGACGGCCCGCCACGGGTCAGGCCCAGGCCGCTGTAGCAGGCATCCATCACGAACATCACGTGCTTGGCCTGCAGGCTCTCGGCGATGTTCTGGATGTCGGTCATTGCGATGGCGTCGGTGGCGAATTCCTTCGGGTCCGAATCCACCGGGATGATGTAGCCGAGGTCGCGGCCGGAGGCGAGCTGGCGGGTGGCGCCGTGGCCGGCGAAGAACACGAACACGCGGTCGTTCTTGCCGGTGCGGTCATCGGCCAGTCGGTCGTGGAAGGCGGCCAGGATGTTGTTGCGGGTGGCCTGCTCGTTCTTCAGCACGATCACCTGCGAAGGCGGGAAACCGAACTGCCCGGTGAGCGTATCGGCCACCGCCTGCGCATCGTGGCTGGCGTATTCCAGCTTCGGCCACTTGGCGTAGCTGTCGATGCCGACCACGATCGCCCATGATTTCTCGTAGCCGGTGGTGACGGTGGCGGCACCGGCATCACCCTTGCGCGCGCGGGCCACGGTGAAGTCGCGGCCGTTCCAGCCGGCAAACTGGTAACCGTCGGCAATCAGCCGGTCGAGGATCTGCGGCAGCGCCTTCACTGCACGGTCGTGGATGTCGTGGAACAGGATGATGCCGCGCTGTTCCTTGTTCACCTGGTCGAGCACGCGCTGCACGATCGATTCCGGCACCGGATCGGCCCAGTCCATCGAGTCGATGTTCCACATGATCGACTTCAGCCCGGCCTCGTTGAGCAGCTGCATGCCTTCGGCGTTGCGCGCGCCGTACGGGAAGCGGAACAGCGGCGCGCGCTTGCTGTCGACATCCTTCAGCAGCGTGTCGGTATCCAGCACCTGCTGGCGCAGCGCATCGCCGGAGGTGCGCGACAACTGCGCATGGGTCAGGCTGTGGTTGCCCACGGCATAGCCGTCTTCCATCAGCTGGCGGCTGATCTTTGCCATCGGGCCGAGGCTTACCTTGCCGTCGGCCTCTACCGTGCCCAGGTTGCGGCCCACCTCGAAGAACACTCCCGGCACGTCGTAACGCTTGAGGATGGCCACCACCTCATCGGTGTAGGCCTTGTGCGGGCCATCGTCGAAGGTCAGCACCACGGTCTTGGCCGGCAGATCGCGGCCGAAGATCTCGCGGTCGCTGTCCTTCATCGACATCGGATACGGCTCGATCACCCCGTAGTCGCGCAGGATCGCCTCGCGGCTGTAGTCCTTGTGCAGGTGGGCGATGTAGTCCTCCCACTTCTCGCGCTTCAGCTCAATGGCGCGGGTGCGCTCGAAGCGGCTGAAGATCCGGGTCAGTTCCTGGTTGTAGTTGCGTTCGATCTCGTCCAGCGCGTCCAGATCCTCGCCGATGCGCTGGTGCAGCTTCACCGCCGGCAGCGATGAATCGGCACCGACACGGTCATGCAGATCGCCCAGCACTTCGCGGAACGCCAGGCGGTCGGCATCGAACAGCTCGGGCGCCGATTCGATGTAGTCCAGCACCGTGCCAAGCGTCGCGAAGCGCTGCGGGCTGGAGCCGCGCAGCAGCGTGTCGAACTGCGCTGCGATGGCGGTGCGCTGTTCCAGGCCATCGTGGAACAGCTGCTGGCCGACGCGGGTGGAGGTGCCACGGTCGGCGGCGCTCTGCTGCGCTTCGTCAGCCAGCAGCACGATGATCCGGCGGTAGCCGTCGAGCTGCTTCTGCAGCGCGGCCAGCAACGGCGCGGCGGCCGGATCGGCAGCGGCGGCGGCCTGCGCGCTTGGCTGGGTGACGGTGCTCGCCGGCGCCTTCGCGTCCTTGTCGCCACAGCCGGCAACGGCCAGGGTGAGCAACAGCGAGGGCAGGAACAGGCGGAACGACGACGTGCGCGGCATGGCGGAACCGAAGGTAGGGGGGAACGGTGTGCGGGAAATTCTAACGCCGCATGCGAAAAGCCCGCCTTGCGGCGGGCTTCTCATCGACCGGGGCGGTAGAGTCGGCCTTGGTCGACTGCTCTACTGCCAGTCGACCAAGGTCGACTCTACGGGTCGGGGTTACTTTTTCTTGACCGGGGCCGGGGCGGTGGTGGCCGGCACCGGCTCGCCGCCGTGGCGCTTGGTCATCCACCACTGCTGCAGCAGGCCCAGGCCGCCGTTGACCACCCAGTACAGCACCAGGCCGGACGGCATGAAGGCCATCATGACGCCGAACACCAGCGGCATGAACTGCATCATCTTCTGCTGCATCGGGTCCATGCCCGGTGCCGGGGTCAGCTTCTGGGTGAACCACATCACCGCCACGTTGATCACCGGCAGGATGAAGTACGGGTCGCGTGCGGTCAGATCCTGGATCCAGCCCAGCCACGGCGCCTGGCGCAGCTCGACCGATTCCACCAGCACCCAGTACAGGGCGAAGAAGATCGGCATCTGGATGAGGATCGGCAGGCAGCCGCCCATCGGATTGATCTTTTCCTTCTTGTACAGCTCCATCATTGCGGTCTGGAACTTCTGGCGGTCATCGCCATAGCGTTCCTTCAGCTGCGCGATACGCGGCTGGAAGCGACGCATCTTGGCGCCGCTCTTGTACTGCACGGCCGACAGCGGATACAGCACCAGCTTCAGCAGCACCACCAGGCCGACAATCGCCCAGCCCCAGTTGCCGACCAGCTTATGCACCTGGTTGAGCACCCAGAACAGGCCCTGGCCGATCACCGCCATCATCGAGAAGCGGCTGTAGTCGACCACACGGTCCAAGCCCGGCACGTCTTCCTTGGCAATCAGGTTCACCAGCTTCGGGCCCACCCACAGGCGCGCTTCGGTGCTGGTGGACTGGCCCGGGGCCACGGTGAAGGCCGGGCCACGCGCTTCGATCAGGTCACGACCGGCCACCTGCGACAGCACGTAGTGTGCGGTCTGGTCCTTCTGCGGGATCCAGGCGGTGAAGAAGTGGTGCTGCAGCATCGCCAGCCAGCCGCCGGTGATGTTCTGGTTCAGCGTGCCGTCTTCCAGGTAGTCCTTGAACGCACGACGCTGGTACTTCTTGTCGTTGTCGTACCAGGTGGCGCCGTTGAAGCTGAAGGAATCCGGGTTGGTCATGCTCCGCGACAGGATGGTCGGGGTGCGGTCCAGGGTGCGGTAGACGTAGCCGTTCCACGGCGCGGCGCCGGCGTTGCTGACTTCATCCTTGAAGCGCACGGCGTACTCGTTGCGCGAGACAGTCAGGGTGCGCTTGATGGTCACGCCGTTGTCGGCGGTCCACACGAACGGGATCTGCAGTTCGTTCTGGCCCTTGGCCAGCACGAAGTCGCGGGTGTCACCGACCAGCTTGAAGCCGTCAGCACCCGGCACCGGGGTGTTCTTGTCCTCGCTGGCCCAGCCGCTGATCGCGCTGTACGGGTGCGCGGGGTCTTCGGTCAGCAGGCGCACCGGCGGGCTGCCGTCGTCCTTGGTCTGCGGGAACTGCAGCAGCTCGGCATCGAGCACGCGGCCGCCGTCCAGCACCAGGCGCAGCACGTCGGTGGTGACGGTCACGCGCTGGGCAGCGGGGGTGGCGCTGGCCTGGGCCTGCGCGGCGGTCTGGCCCGGAGCACCCGGCACCTGGGCGTTGGGGATCGCGCCCGGGGCGGCGCCCGGAACACTCTGTGCGGCGGCCGGGGCCGACGTGGTCGTCGGTGCCGGGGTCGGAGCAGCCTTTTCACGGCTCCACTCCATCCACAGCAGCACGGCCACCATCAGCCAGGCAAAAATGAGGAATACGCGGGTCTGGTTCATCAGCGGACAGGCTCGGCGGGGCCGGGACGCGATGCCGGCTCGGTCAAAGAAGGAGTTGCGATGCCATCAGGCGGCGGCATTGTGCCGTCCACGCCCGGCGTGGGCAATGCACGCAGGCGCCGCAGCAGGCGCAGGAAGGCCTGGCGGATCTCGTCGTTGCTGGCAGAACGCGCAGCACTACGGGCCACGACGACGAAGTCGCCTGGCTGGATATCGGTACGTGTCTGACGCAGGATGTCGCGCAGGACGCGCTTGATCCGGTTACGCCCGACGGCGTTCGGATCGACCTTGCGGGAAACCGCCAGACCCAGCCTGGCCGGCCGGTCAGCCGGCAGCCAGTGCAGGGTCATCAGCGGATCGGACACACGGCGGGCGCCGTTGAAGACCGTTGAGTATTCGGCACGCGTGCGAACCCGCGCAGAGCGAGGGAATCGCTTGCGCGGGTCTGCAGTATTCACTGTCGAAGGGATTGCGTCTGCCGCAAGGTGCGGCATGGCAATCAGGCGCTCAGGACTTTGCGGCCCTTGGCGCGGCGACGCGACAGGATCTTGCGGCCGTCAGCGGTCTTCATACGGGCACGGAAGCCGTGGTCGCGCTTACGCTTGAGGTTGCTGGGCTGGTAGGTGCGCTTCGTGGCCATTGGGGGCCTCTCGTATGAATGGGACGGAAAGAACCGGAAATTCTAGAGAGGTACCCTACCCCGCGTCAACCCCTGGCAGTTACGCGAATTCACCGGCCTGTGCAATAGCTGTGGATGTTTTTGTGAATAAGTAGGGGACAAGCATTCCGAAGGCGGGCGCTCGGTGGTAGTCTGAGCCATCCATTTCCCCCCTTTCCGGCCTGTGTTTGGGCGCCTTGTCGCGTCCATGCCCCGGCCACCGGACGATTATTGCTGATGGATGCCTGGTCCCGTAGTCTCGAACGCCTCGAAGCGGAGTTCCCGCCGGAAGACGTTCACACCTGGTTGAAGCCGCTGCAGGCCGATCTGCGCGTGGACAGCCTGGTGCTGTATGCACCGAATGCCTTCATCGTCGATCAGGTCCGCGAGCTGTACCTGGCGCGGATCCGCGAGCTGCTGGCCCATTTCGCCGGTTTCAGCGACGTTTTTCTTGAAATCGGCTCGCGCCCGCGGCCCGTGGAGGCGCAGAACGCGCCGGTTTCCACGCCGTCGGCGCAGGTGTCCAGCGAACCGCAGGTACCGTTTGCCGGCAACCTGGACAACCACTACACCTTCGCCAACTTCGTCGAAGGCCGCAGCAACCAGCTGGGCCTGGCTGCGGCGTTCCAGGCGGCGCAGAAGCCGGGCGACCGCGCGCACAACCCGTTGCTGCTGTACGGAGGCACCGGCCTGGGCAAGACCCACCTGATGTTCGCCGCCGGCAATGCGATGCGCCAGGCCAATCCGGGTGCGAAGGTGCTGTACCTGCGTTCGGAACAGTTCTTCAGCGCGATGATCCGGGCCCTGCAGGAAAAGACCATGGATCAGTTCAAGCGCCAGTTCCAGCAGGTCGACGCGCTGCTGATCGATGACATCCAGTTCTTCGCCGGCAAGGACCGCACCCAGGAAGAGTTCTTCCACACCTTCAACGCGTTGTTCGATGGCAAGCAGCAGATCATCCTGACCTGCGACCGCTATCCGCGCGAAGTCGAGGGCCTGGAAGCGCGCCTGAAGTCGCGGCTTGCCTGGGGCCTGTCGGTCGCGATTGAACCGCCGGACTTTGAAACCCGCGCCGCCATCGTGCTGGCCAAGGCACGCGAACGCGGCGCCGAGATTCCCGATGATGTTGCGTTCCTGATCGCCAAGAAGATGCGCTCCAATGTGCGCGACCTCGAGGGCGCGCTCAATACCCTGACCGCCCGCGCCAATTTCACCGGCCGCGCGATCACCACCGAATTCGCCCAGGAAACCCTGCGCGACCTGCTGCGCGCCCAGCAGCAGGCGATCAGCATTCCCAACATCCAGAAAATCGTGGCCGACTACTACGGGCTGCAGATCAAGGATCTGCTGTCCAAGCGCCGGACCCGCTCTCTGGCCCGTCCGCGCCAGGTCGCCATGGCCCTGACCAAGGAACTGACCGAGCACAGCCTGCCCGAGATCGGCGACGCCTTTGCCGGTCGCGATCACACCACGGTGCTGCATGCCTGCCGCCAGATCCGCACCCTGATGGAAACCGACGGCAAGCTCCGCGAGGACTGGGACAAGCTGATCCGGAAGCTGAGCGAATGATGCACGGATGCCGATGAGGCGTCATCGCACAAAACGGTGCAGAATCCGGTAGCAAGCGCGGGACACGTTGTGGATAAAAATGGCGTTTGAAATCGCGCTGATTTTATCCACAGCTTTCCCCACCCCTTGGGGGTCGGTAATACAGAGGGTTTCGAGGTCGGAAATTCTTTTATTTACAAAGACTTAGCGTTGTTTTCCAGCGATTCTGTCTCTACCAGCACCACCAAGCTTTTGATTTATTCCACATTTTTTAAAGCATAGGGGCACGGAACCACATGCGTTTCACACTGCAGCGCGAAGCCTTTCTCAAGCCGTTGGCACAGGTCGTCAACGTGGTCGAACGCCGCCAGACCCTTCCGGTTCTGGCCAATTTCCTGGTCCAGGTGCAGAACGGCCAGCTGTCGCTGACCGGTACCGACCTGGAAGTGGAGATGGTGTCGCGGATCGCGGTTGAAGACGCCCAGGACGGCGAAACCACCATTCCCGCCCGCAAGCTGTTCGAGATCATCCGTGCCCTGCCTGATGGCAGCCGGATCACCGTCTCGCAGACCGGTGACAAGATCACCGTGCAGGCCGGCCGCAGCCGCTTCACCCTGGCCACCCTGCCCTCCAATGACTTCCCGTCGGTGGACGAAGTGGAAGCCACCGAGCGCGTGGCCATTGGCGAAGCGACCCTGAAGGAACTGATCGAACGCACCGCGTTCGCGATGGCCCAGCAGGACGTGCGCTACTACCTCAACGGCCTGCTGTTCGATCTGCGCGGCGATGCCCTGCGGACTGTCGCCACCGACGGCCACCGCCTGGCCCTGTGTGAAACCGATCTGGCCAAGCCCAGCGGTTCCAAGCGCCAGATCATCGTGCCGCGCAAGGGCGTGACCGAACTGCAGCGCCTGCTGGAAAGCGGCGATCGCGAGATCGAGCTGGAGGTCGGTCGCAGCCACGTCCGCGTCAAGCGCGACGATGTCACCTTCACCTCGAAGCTGATCGACGGTCGCTTCCCGGATTACGAAGCGGTGATCCCGATCGGTGCCGACCGCGAAGTGAAGGTGGATCGCGAGGCCCTGCGCGCCTCGCTGCAGCGCGCCGCGATCCTGTCCAACGAGAAGTACCGCGGCATCCGCGTGGAAGTCTCGCCGGGCAACCTGAAGATCAGCGCGCACAATCCGGAACAGGAAGAAGCCCAGGAAGAAATCGAAGCCGACACCACGGTCAGCGATCTGGCCATCGGCTTCAACGTGAACTACCTGCTGGATGCCTTGTCCGCGCTGCGCGACGAGGAAGTCATCATCCAGCTGCGTGACTCCAACTCCTCGGCGCTGGTGCGTGAATCCAGCAGCGAGAAGTCGCGTCATGTGGTGATGCCGCTGCGCCTCTGACGGCAGCGCTGTTCCACGTGGAACCGAACGACGCCCGGGATCTTCCCGGGCGTTTTTTTTGGTTCCACGTGGAGCATCGATCAGTGCTCTTGGGCTGATCTCATTGATGGCGGCAGTGTCATGGCGGGTATCGCCTAGGTGTAGCCCGAGGGTGTGAGTGCAGACTTCCTTGCATGCCCTCGGGATCGCCGTTGCGATCTCCGACATGCGCGGTCGCGCTCTGTGCAGGTCAGTCAGATCGGACTACCCGACAGGGGGAGCCTCATCTGCAAACGCGTCTGTCCACAGACGGGGTTCTGGCCGAATCGGGCCGAGCCTAGCTTCTAAATCTGGGTATAAATCTAAAGCCTGGTGGTGATGGTAGGGCCAGATTTCGTGGAAAAACGCATTATCTCTATGATTTGAAAGGGATTTATGCAGCTGAAACCCCCTGTATAGAGGCCCCTCAGGCTGGGGGGGAACCTGTGGATAGTTTCACCGGCCTCGCAAAAGGGCTTTTTTATCCACAGATTGCCCATACCTTGTGTATAAGTCATACAGCGCCGCTGTGGACAGCGTGGAACGAACGGCCTGAATTCTTTGAAATCTGTGGAACCCTGCAGGACCTTGGATCGCAGAACTGAAGGAATTCATGGGTTCCTTGGCCGCCACCTGCGCCGGACCGGCGATGAAGCCAACCGAAAGCACGTGAAATCGGCGAAATCTGAGGGCCTGGACCCTGATCCCCCGTGCAGATTTGAAGGAATTTCGGGCCCATCCCGATCCCGCGCGTTCCTCGGCGATCGCTGCATGCCACGTGGAACCTGCGAATGCGCGCCAGCAGGCGGAAGGTCTCCATCTCGACGAGGACAGCACCGCGCCCGGCTTGACCGATGCAGTAAGCTGATGGATTCCCTGCCCTTCTACCGCTTCGAGCGGATGGTCCTTCGCGCCCCATGCAGATCCGCCGCCTTGCCTTGCATCACCTGCGTCGTTTCAGTGCGGTGGACCTGTCGCCCCAGCCGGGTTTGAACCTGCTGACCGGCGACAACGGCGCCGGAAAGACCAGCGTGCTCGAGGCTCTGCATCTGATGGCCTATGGCCGCAGCTTCCGCGGACGGGTGCGCGATGGCCTGGTCCGCCAGGGCCAGGAGGCGCTGGAAGTCTTCGTGGAATGGGACGAGCAACGCGCCCATCATCCGCCGCATCGCCGAAAGGCCGGCCTGCGCCACAGCGGCCATGACTGGAAGGGACGTCTGGATGGCGAAGACGTGTCTCAGCTTGGCAATCTCTGCGCCGCGCTGGCCGTTGTCACCTTCGAGCCCGGCAGCCATGCGCTGGTCAGCGGTGGCGGCGAACCCCGTCGCCGCTTCCTCGATTGGGGCTTGTTCCACGTGGAACCTGATTTTCTGTCCCTGTGGCGCCGCTACTCGCGGGCCCTGAAGCAGCGTAACGCCCTGCTCAAGCAAGGCGGGCCCTCGCGGATGCTGGACACTTGGGATCACGAGCTGGCTGAAGCCGGAGAGCCGCTGACCAGTCGACGCCAGCATTATCTGGAGCGCCTGCAGCAGCGCACGGTTGCACTGGCCGCCAGCCTGGCGCCGCAGCTCGGCATCCAGGGCATGCAACTGAGCCCGGGGTGGCGCCGGCATGAACTGCCGTTGGCCGATGCCCTGCTGCTGGCGCGGGAACGCGACCGTCAGGCCGGCTATACCTCGGTGGGCCCACACCGGGCGGACTGGAGCGTCGACTTCCACAGCATTCCTGGCCGCGATGCGCTGTCCCGTGGCCAGGCCAAGCTGACGGCCCTGGCCTGCCTGCTGGCCCAGGCCGAAGACTATGCGGAGCAACGGGGCGAATGGCCGGTGATCGCGCTGGATGATCTGGCCTCGGAACTGGACCGCACCCATCAGGGCCGGGTACTGGAGCGCCTGCTCGCTGGCCCGGCGCAGATCTTCATCACTGCCACCGAAACGCCGGCAGCGCTGCAGGAACTGACGCATATCGCCCGGTTCCACGTGGAACATGCACAGATCGTGGCTGTGCCATAGTGGGCACACCAGGGCCGCTCGACCCCGGCTGGTATAATTCGGGTTGGAATCCTTTCATTCTCGGCGCACCGCTCGCAGTGGTGGCCGACCTGCGGAGCCTACGGCAAGCGCAATGAGCGACGAACAGAACACCCCGGCAAACAACGGCAATTACGACGCCAACAGCATTACCGCCCTGGAAGGCCTGGAGGCTGTCCGCAAGCGTCCCGGCATGTACATCGGTGATGTGCATGACGGCACCGGTCTGCACCACATGGTGTTCGAGGTCGTCGACAACTCGATCGACGAAGCGCTGGCTGGCCATGCCGACCATGTGGCGGTGACGATCCACGCCGACGGCTCGGTTTCGGTGTCCGACAACGGCCGCGGTATCCCGACCGGCAAGCACGAGCAGATGAGCGCCAAGCTCGGCCGCGAAGTGTCCGCCGCCGAGGTGGTCATGACCGTCCTGCACGCAGGCGGCAAGTTCGACGATAACAGCTACAAGGTTTCCGGCGGCCTGCACGGCGTCGGCGTCAGCGTGGTCAACGCGCTGTCGCAGAAGCTGCTGGTGGACGTGTTCCAGAACGGGTTCCACTACCAGCAGGAATTCAGCAATGGCGCCGCAGTGACCGCGCTGGCCAAGCTGGAAGCCACCACCAAGCGCGGCACCACCGTGCGCTTCTGGCCGTCCACCGTGGCCTTCCACGACAACGTGGAATACCACTACGACATCCTGGCCCGTCGTTTGCGCGAACTGTCGTTCCTGAACTCCGGGGTCAAGATCGTCCTGACCGACGAGCGCGGCGATGGCCGTCGCGATGACTTCCATTACGAAGGCGGCATCCGCAGCTTCGTGGAGCATCTGGCGCAGCTGAAGACCCCGCTGCACCCGAACGTCATCTCGGTCACCGGCGAGCACAACGGCATCGTGGTGGACGTGGCGCTGCAGTGGACCGACTCCTACCAGGAGACGATGTACTGCTTCACCAACAACATTCCGCAGAAGGACGGCGGTACCCACCTGGCCGGTTTCCGCGGCGCGCTGACCCGCGTGCTCAACAACTACATCGAACAGAACGGCATCGCCAAGCAGGCCAAGATCAACCTGACCGGCGACGACATGCGCGAAGGCATGATCGCGGTGCTGTCGGTGAAGGTGCCGGACCCGAGCTTCTCCAGCCAGACCAAGGAAAAGCTGGTCAGTTCGGACGTGCGCCCGGCCGTGGAAAACGCCTTCGGTGCGCGCCTGGAAGAGTTCCTGCAGGAGAACCCGAACGAAGCCAAGGCCATCGCCGGCAAGATCGTCGATGCCGCGCGTGCGCGTGAAGCCGCGCGCAAGGCCCGCGATCTGACCCGCCGCAAGGGCGCGCTGGATATCGCTGGCCTGCCGGGCAAGCTGGCCGACTGCCAGGAAAAGGATCCGGCGCTGTCCGAACTGTTCATCGTCGAGGGTGACTCGGCAGGTGGCTCGGCCAAGCAGGGCCGCAACCGCAAGAACCAGGCGGTGCTGCCGCTGCGCGGCAAGATCCTCAATGTGGAACGCGCGCGCTTTGACCGCATGCTGTCCTCCGACCAGGTCGGTACGCTGATCACCGCACTGGGTACCGGCATCGGCCGCGACGAGTACAACCCGGACAAGCTGCGCTACCACAAGATCATCATCATGACCGACGCCGACGTCGACGGCGCCCACATCCGCACCCTGCTGCTGACGTTCTTCTACCGTCAGATGCCGGAGCTGATCGAGCGCGGTTACGTCTACATCGGCCTGCCGCCGCTGTACAAGATCAAGCAGGGCAAGCAGGAGCTGTATCTGAAGGACGACCCGGCGCTGGACAGCTACCTGGCCAGCAGCGCAGTGGAAAACGCTGCGCTGGTGCCGGCCACCGGCGAGCCGGGCATCGAAGGCCTGGCCCTGGAGAAGCTGCTGCTGGCCTACGCCGCTGCGCTGGATTCGATCGAACGCAACGCGCACCGCTACGACCGCAACCTGCTCGAAGCGCTGGTCGATTTCGTGCCGATGGACCTGGACAGCCTGCGTACTGCCGGCGAAGGCGAAGGCCTGGATGCGCTGGCCAAGCGTCTGAACCAGGGCAGCCTGGGCAGCCCGCGCTTCAGCCTGGAACTGCAGGAACCCAACGACGAGCGCCCGGCCGCTGTGCTGGTGACCCGTCGCCACATGGGCGAACAGCACATCCAGGTGCTGCCGATGTCGGCGTTCGAAAGCGGTGAACTGCGTGCGATCCACCAGGCCTCCAAACTGCTGCACGGCCTGGTGCGCGAAGGCGCCACCATCTCCCGTGGCGCCAAGTCGATCGAAGTCGATACCTTCGCCAAGGCGCAGAACTGGTTGCTGGAGGAAGCCAAGCGTGGCCGCCAGATCCAGCGCTTCAAGGGCCTGGGTGAAATGAACCCCGAGCAGCTGTGGGACACCACGGTCAATCCGGAGACCCGCCGCCTGCTGCAGGTGCGCATCGAAGATGCGGTGGCCGCTGATCAGATCTTCAGCACGCTGATGGGTGATGTCGTCGAACCGCGTCGTGATTTCATCGAAGACAATGCGCTGAAGGTCGCCAACCTGGATATCTGACACAATCGGGCATGGCCGGTGCACGGGGAGGTGCGCCGGCCTTCATCCTTGAACACAGGTACCTGATGTCCGCTTCCGCCCCGGTCTCCGCCCCGCCGCCGGTACCCCCGGCCTCTGCCGCCCCGCGCGCCGTGCCACCGCTGGCAGGTTTCTTCATCGATCTCGGCATCGCCGCCGTGGCGCTGATCGGCCTGAGCATGGTGACCGGCCTGTTCTGGGGCTTCTACCGGGCCATCGTGGTCGGTTATGCCAATGCCGAGGCCAACGGCGGTGCGATGACCGCAGCCGCAGCCACCACGGCCGTCGGCCAGCCCGGCGCGCTGGCGCAGATCCTGATGGCATTGATCGCCACCGGCGGCGCGGCGCTGCTGCTGTACTTCTGGCGCCGTCCGGCCAACGCGGCCGAACGCCTGGCATCGCGACAGGCACTGCGGCGGCCGTCGACCTGGGGCTGGACCCTGCTGGTGGCCACCCTGATCGTGCTGGGCAGCAACGGCATCGCCTTCCTGGCCCGGCAGTTCGGCATCGAACCGGTGCCGACCAACGTGGAACTGATGCAGAGCGCGATCGCGCGTTTCCCGCTGTTCCTGGTGCTGTTTGCCGTGGTGCTGGCGCCGGCCTACGAGGAACTGCTGTTCCGCCGCGTCCTGTTCGGGCGCCTGTGGCAGGCCGGTCGACCGTGGCTGGGGCTCATCCTCAGCAGCCTGGCCTTCGCCCTGGTCCACGAAGTGCCGGGCGTGAGCAAGAATTCCTGGCTGGGCATGGCGCAGTTGTGGCTGGTCTACGGCGGCATGGGTGCGGCCTTCTGCTGGCTGTATCGCCGCACCGGTACGCTGTGGGCGGCCATCGTGGCGCATGCGCTGAACAATGCCGTCGCACTTGCCGCGATGGTGTTCCTGGGGTCAACGTAACGCCGTGTCCGCTTGACGAAAGATTAAGCCGCTACGTTGGACACTGCGCACATGAACACGGGGGATCTTTCCATGAAGCAACTGCTGTTGGCCCTTGTCATCACCACGCTGGTCAGCGCCTGCGCAACGACCACGTCCCCCACCGGACGCCGGCAGATGGTGGGCGGCGTATCGCAGGCGCAGCTGGACCAGCTGGGCGCGCAGGCGTTCGCTGAAACCAAGCAGAAGGAAAAGATCAGCACCGATGGCCGCCAGAACGGCTACGTGCAGTGCGTGGTCAATGCCCTGGTCGCACAGTTGCCGCCTCAATACCGGGGCGTACGGTGGGAGACGGCGGTGTTCGTGGACAAGGAACCCAATGCCTTCGCCCTGCCCGGCGGCAAGGTCGGTGTGAACACCGGCATCTTCACCGTGGCCAAGAATCAGGACCAGCTGGCTGCCGTGATCGGCCATGAGATCGGCCACGTCATCGCCCGCCACCATGAAGAGCGCATCACCCGCCAGATGGGCGCACAGACCGGCCTGGCCGTGCTCGGCGCGCTGGCCGGTGCCGCCTACGGCGAGGGCGCCGCCAGCACCGTCAACCAGCTTGGTGGGATGGGCGCGCAGACCGCCTTCCTGCTGCCTGGCTCGCGGACCCAGGAGAGCGAGGCCGACGTGATCGGCCAGCGATTGATGGCCCAAGCCGGTTTCAACCCCGCCCAGGCCGTGGATCTGTGGCAGAACATGATGGCCGCCAGCGGTGGCCGCAGCCCGCAATGGCTGTCCACCCACCCCGATCCGGCCAACCGGATCCAGGAACTGCGCCGTGATGCGCCGGGCCTGACCCCGGTCTACCAGCAGGCGCAGGCGGCCGGACTGCGGCCAAAGTGCGGATGAGTGCGCAGTTTCATGCTGTAGTGCAGCACATAAAACGATTTCTCACGCCATCTGTTTCTGATACGTTTGGCGGCTCAGATTTTTCTGACAGTCCGACTTTGCCGCTATCCGGCGGTTCGATCGAGGTGAACGATGATTTTCCGTAACCACAAAGCTGTGCTTTCCGTCCTCGTCGCGACCGCCCTGACCGGCGCCGTGGTCACCGATGCCTTCGCGCAGTCCTCGCGCTCCTCCGACCGTAGCAACCGCGGCGGCAGCAGCAAGCAGGCCAAGGCCGAAGTGCTCTACCCGAACGCGACCCGCCAGGAGCCGACCGTCAAGGCCTCGGCCAAGATGGGCAGCAAGCTGCAGAAAATGATCGACAGCTACAACAACGAAAAGTTCCCGGAGACGCGTACGCAGGCTGACGCGATCCTGGCTGACAGCGCCGCGAACGAGTACGACAAGTCGCTGGCCGCGCAGCTGGCCTCGCAGGCCGCCTACCAGACCGACGATACCCCGGGTGCGGTCGCCTACCTGAAGCAGGTGCTGCAGTTCAATGGCCTGGACAACAACGGCCACTTCCAGTCGATGCTGATGCTGGGCCAGCTGCAGCTGCAGGAAGACCAGACCGCCGAAGGCCTGGCCACCCTGGACAAGTACTTCGCCGAGAGCAAGTCGACCAAGCCGGAAGAACTGGTTGCCAAGGGCCAGGCCCTGTACCAGCTGGAGCGCTACCAGGAAGCGGTGCCGGTGCTGCAGCAGGCCATTGCCGGCGCCACCGAGCCGAAGGACAGCTGGAACCAGCTGCTGATGGCGGCGCTGTCCGAGTCCGGCCAGACCGGTGAGGCGCTGAAGACCGCCGAAGCACTGGCGGCGAAGAACCCGAACGACAAGAAGGCGCAGCTGAACCTGGCCAACATGTACATGCAGGCCGACCAGATGCCCAAGGCTGCCGCGGTGATGGACAAGCTGCGCAGCAGCGGCCAGCTCACCGAAGAGCGCGAGTACAAGCAGCTGTACTCGATCTATGCCAACACCGAGAACAAGGAAAAGGACGTCATCGCGGTCATCAACGAAGGGTTGCAGAAGGGCATCCTGAAGCCGGATTACCAGGTCTACCTGGCGCTGGCCCAGTCCTACTACTACTCCGACCAGGTACCGCAGGCGATCGAGGCGTGGCAGAAGGCTGCCCCGCTGTCCAAGGACGGTGAGACCTACCTGAACCTGGCACGCGTCCTGCATGCCGAAGGTCGCGTCCCCGAGGCCAAGCAGGCCGCCCAGCAGGCGCTGGCGAAGGGCGTGAAGAACCAGGCTGATGCCAAAAAAATCATCAACCTGAAGTAAGTAGGAATAACGCCTGAACGCCTGCTCAGTTGATGCGCAGGCGCTCAGGATTGGTATAAGCTTGGAGGTTCCTGCGGTGTCATGCACCGCTGATCAGGGATTCCGCCCCCGGCATCCCGGCCCCACTATTGAGCTCTTGGCGCATGACGGAACAACTAGTCGTTCACCGGTACGAACAACCCGATGACAAGGGGCTGAGCTGGCCTCGCATCGTCGGCATCGCGTTTGTAATTGCCCTGCATCTGGCCGCCTTCATGATGCTCCTCATCCCCGCCGTGGCTCCCAAGGCCGTCGCGGAGAAGGAGCGCAACGTCATGGTGACCATCGTGGATGCACCGCCGCCGCCGCCCCCGCCGCCGCCGCCGCCGCCGCCGACCGATACTCCGCCGCCGCCGGTGAAGAATCTGTCGCCGCCGAAGCCGTCGCCGGTCCCGCCGCCGCCGCAGGCGCCGGTCGTGGACGTGCCGGAACCGCGCCCGAACGATATCGTCACCCCGCCGTCGCCTCCGGCGCCGCCGGCACCGGCGACCTCGATCGAGGCCAGCGTGGACATCTCGTCGAAGGCCATGAATCCGCCGCGCTACCCGCCGGCAGCCTTCCGCGCTGGTATCCAGGGCGAAGTGATCCTGATCATTGATGTCGATGCCAACGGCAACGTCACCAATGTCACGGTGGAAAAGTCCAGCCGTAACCGCGACCTGGACCGTGCTGCCATGGAAGCAGCTCGCAAGTGGCGCTTCAACGCCGCTGAATCTGGCGGTAAGAAGGCGGCAGGTCGCGTTCGCGTCCCGGTCAACTTTGCGCTGAACTGATGCGTCCGGGTGGCCGCCCGGCCACCCCCGCTCCGGTTCGATTGTTTAGCTTAGCTACACCCTTTATCACCACACACAACAAAGGTAAGCGTCATGCTGCAGGAAATTTTCATCGCCGCTGCTGCCGGGGGCAATCCGTCCAACGCCCTGTCGCAGATGGGCTTCGAGCACCTGATCCACGAAATGACCACCAAGCCGGGTGATTTCGCGGTTTCCTGGGTCGTGCTGCTGACCCTGATCGCGATGTCGGCCATGTCCTGGTACTGGACCGTCATCAACATCTTCCGCGCCACCCGCCTGAAGAGCGCCGCTGATCGCGTCGTCAGCCTGTTCTGGGACACCCCGAACGCGCAGGACGCCATCCGTGCGATGGAAGAGCAGCCGGCTTCGGAGCCGTTCTCGAAGATCGCCCTGGACGCTGCGCAGGCTGCTGCCCACCACCAGCGCGCTGAAGGCGGCGCCACCGGCGGCGTCGGTGAGAACCTGAGCCGTTCGGAGTTCGTCGACCGCGCTCTGCGCCAGGCCGTCACCCGCGAAAGCAACAAGCTGCAGTCGGGCATGACCCTGCTGGCTACCGTCGGCGCGACCGCTCCGTTCGTCGGTCTGCTGGGTACCGTGTGGGGCATCTACGGCGCGCTGATCAAGATCGGTGCCACCGGCTCCGCTTCGATCGACGCCGTTGCCGGCCCGGTGGGTGAAGCGCTGATCATGACCGCGATCGGTCTGTTCGTCGCGATCCCGGCCGTGTTCGCCTTCAACTTCTTCAGCAAGATCAACAGCGCGACCATCAGCAAGTTCGATACCTTCGCGCACGACCTGCACGACTTCTTCGCCACCGGCTCGCGCGTCCGCTAATTGCGGCGCGCGTTACCCAGCGACGAACGTAAGTAGTCACCAAGATCTAGACGGAGCCCGTTATGGCTTTCAGTAGTGGTAACAGCGGCGGCCCCATGGCCGACATCAACGTTACGCCCCTCGTGGACGTGATGCTGGTGCTGCTGATCATCTTCATCATCACGGCGCCCCTGATGTCCCACAAGGTCAAGGTGGATCTGCCCGAAGCCAACCTGATCCAGAAGCCGGAAGACGCTGAAAAGCGTTCCGGACCGATCACCCTGGCAGTCAAGGAAGACGGCTCGATCTACTGGAACGACGAAGAAATCAACAAGCAGACTCTCGAGTCGCGCTTGGCGACCGCCGCCCAGCAGACCCCGCAGCCGCCGCTGAACCTGCGTGGTGACCGCACCACCAAGATGCGTGTCATCAACGACCTGACCAAGGTCGCGCAGGAACAGGGCATGTTGGACGTCGGCTTCGTCGCGACCAAAGAAAAGGGGCAATAAGCCATGGCATTCAGTAGTGGTGGTGGCAAGGGCCCCATGGCAGACATCAACGTCACGCCCCTCGTGGACGTGATGCTGGTTCTGCTGATCATCTTCATCGTGACCGCGCCGATCATGACGTACCCGATCGCCGTGGACCTGCCGCAGCGCGTGCTCAACCCACCGCCGCAGCTGGTCGAACCGCCGCCGCCGATCGAACTGAAGATCGACGCCAGCAACCAGGTCTCGTGGAACAACAGCCCGATCAATACCAGCGAGCTGCAGCAGCGGATGGAGCAGGAGGTCCAGCGTGACCCGACCAACCAGCCGGAACTGCGCATCGACGCCAGCCCGGATTCGGAGTACGACGTGATGGCCAAGGTTCTGGCCGCCGCGAAGAACGCTCAGATGAAGAAGATCGGTTTTGTGCAGCAGTAATCGCTACACCGCAACACAACAGTCATGACGCGACTGCAGACGCCCCTGGAAACAGGGGCGTCTTTTTTTGTACCTGCCACGATCCGTAGAGCCGAGCCCGCTATGATCGGCGGATGCTCGCCCTCTTCGACTCCCTGCGGCACTGGCTCGACGGCGTCGCCCATCTGGGCACGATCCTGGCAGTGGCCTATCTGCTGTACCTGCTCGCGCTGACCGGCTGGATCATGCTGCAGAAGCGCGAGCCGGTGGCCACGCTGAGCTGGATCCTGTCGCTGGCACTGCTGCCCTATCTGGGCTTGTTCATCTACTACCTGCTGGGCCCGCAGAAGGTGAAGCGGCAGCGCCTGCGCCGCGGACGCGCGCGCTCGGGCATGGAGCACTACAGCGACGTCTGCCCGCCGGATGCGGACTGCACCGAGCTGGCCAAGATCGCCCAGGCCACCACCGGGCTGGCGCCCAGCAGCGCCACCGAAGTGACCTGGCTGGTGGATGGTGCCGCCACCTACGCGGCCCTGCTCGAGGCGATCGCGCAGGCACGCGACCACGTGCATCTGGAGTACTACATCTTCAACCCGGACCACGCCGGCACCGCCTTGCGCGACGCACTGGTCGAGCGCGCCCGCGCCGGCGTGCAGGTGCGCCTGCTGCTGGACGCGGTGGGTTCTTCCGCCCTGCCCCGCCGTTTCCTGCAACCGTTGCTGGACGCCGGCGGCGAGGCCATCTGGTTCCATCCACGGCAACTGCTCAAGCCTTTCAAGCGCCCGTGGCTGAACCTGCGCACCCATCGCAAGCTGGTGATCGTCGATGGTCGCCTTGCCTTCACCGGTGGCATCAACATCACCGACGACGAAGACGAGAGCCGCAAACCGGACGCCTACCGGGACCTGCACATGCGCATCCGCGGCCACGTGGTGCGCAGCCTGCAGCTGGTGTTCGCCGAGGACTGGCTGTACGCCAGCGGCCAGGACCATTCGCGCTTCGACATCGCGCGCCTGTGGCCGGCCGAGATGCCGCTGCGCGCCGATGGCCCGATCAACGCACAGGTGCTGGTCTCCGGCCCGGACTCGGGCTGGGAAACCATCCACCGCCTGCACGTGGCCGCCATCCAGGAAGCACATGAACGGGTCTGGCTGGTCACGCCCTACTTCGTACCGGGCGAGGCGGCGCGGATGGCGCTCACCTCGGCCGCGCTGGGGGGCCTGGACGTGCGCCTGCTGGTGCCGAAGATGAGCGACTCCTGGTTCGTCACCCAGGCCGCCCGCTCCTACTTCGACGAGCTGCTGCATGCCGGGGTGAAGATCTACGAGTACGGCCCGCGCATGCTGCACACCAAGGCCTTCATCGCCGATGACGACGTCTGCATCGTCGGCAGCGCCAACTTCGACCACCGCAGCTTCCGCCTGAACTTCGAACTTTCGATGATGATCAGCGACCGTGATCGGGTGGCCGCCCTGGCCGAGCTGCTGCAGAGCGAATTCGACCGCGCCACGCGTGTGCATGACCAGGCCGGGCGTTCGCTGTGGCTGCACCGCCTGCCCGAGGCATTTGCCCGCCTGGCCTCGCCGCTGCTGTGAGGCAGCGCTACACTTCGCCGATCATCCGGGGAGCCCGACTATGTACTGGTTGTACCTGTTGCTGGCGCTGGGCTGCTTCGCCTTCGCGCTGAAAACCCCGAGCGTCGGGCTGATGACCCTGTGCCTGCTGGCCGCCCTTGCCTTCCTGCTGGCCTGGGTGCGTGGCCGCTACGTGGCCCGGTTCGGCGACCTGCAGCGCGATCCGGCCACCCTGATCGATGCCGACGAGCTGCGCCGCCTGCGCGAACAGGCCGAGGCCCGCCGTGCCGGCGACAGCACTGACCACGATCACGATCCATCCCCTCTTTCCAAGTAGTTCCGTTCCATGACCCAGCTCAGCGTCAACGTCAACAAGATCGCCGTCCTGCGCAATTCGCGCGGCGGTGCCGAACCGGACGTGGTGCGCGCCGCCCAGGCCTGCCTGGATGCCGGCGCGCATGGCATCACCGTGCACCCGCGGCCGGACCGCCGCCACATCACCGCCGAGGACGTGCTGGCCCTGTCCACGCTGACCCGCGCGCGGGGCGTCGAGTTCAACATCGAGGGCAACCCGTTCGCGCCGCCGCGCGAGGGCTACCCCGGCCTGCTGCTGTTGTGCGCGCAGACCCGCCCGGCGCAGGCCACCCTGGTGCCCGACGGCGATGGCCAGATCACCTCCGACCATGGCTTCGACTTCGAGCGCGATGGCGAGCGCCTGCGCCCGCTGGTGGCCGAGCTGAAGGCGATGGGCTGCCGGGTCAGCCTGTTTGTCGATGCCGGCAACCCGCTGCTGGAACAGGCGACCGCCGTGGGAGCCGACCGCGTCGAGCTGTACACCGGCCCGTACGCCGAGGCGCATGCCGCTGGTGATGCCACTGCGATGCTGGCGTTGTTCGCCACCGCAGCGCGCCGCGCGCAGGCCGTGGGGCTGGGAGTGAATGCCGGCCATGACCTGTCGCAGGACAACCTGCGCGATTTCCTGGCCCACGTGCCGGAGGTGCTGGAAGTGTCGATCGGCCACGCGCTGATCGGCGAGGCGTTGTATGACGGGCTGGACGCCACGGTGCGGGGCTACCTGGCCCTGCTGTGACCGATGGGTGCAGCCGAGCATGGGCTCGGCGCTACAAGGCACCCGCATCCACTGTAGAGCCGAGCCCACGCTCGGCTCAGGCTTGCCCTGAACCCTTCAGGCGGCCGTCGCAGCCATTGAGACAGCCCCGGCGTACGCTGCCGCAATGGGTATTGCGATCAAGGGCCGAGGTTCCACGTCCCACCTTGCCGGGCGCTTTGAAAGCACCGTCAGCGAGGCGGTGGACGACGGCTGGGCGGTCGACGAGAGCGAGGAGTTCCTCGCCCCGCGCCTGCGCACCGAGGTGCGCGCCGAGACCGCACGCAGCATCATCAGCCGCAACAATTCGCCGGACGTCGGCTTCAGCCAGTCGGTGAATCCGTACCGCGGCTGCGAGCATGGCTGCTCCTACTGCTTCGCGCGCCCCTCGCATGCGTATCTGAACCTGTCGCCGGGCCTGGACTTCGAGACCAAGCTGTTTGCCAAGACCAACGCGCCGCAGCTGCTGCGCAAGGAACTGTCGAAGCCGGGCTACGTGCCGCAACCGATCGCGCTGGGCATCAACACCGATGCGTACCAACCGATCGAACGCAAGTTCAAGCTGACACGGCAACTGATCGAAGTGATGCTGGAAACCAAGCATCCGTTCTCGCTGATCACCAAGAACGCACTGGTCGAACGCGATATCGATCTGCTGGCACCGTTGGCGGCGGAGAACCTGGTCAGCGTGCATTTCTCGGTGACCTCGCTGGACCCGCATCTTTCCGCGAAGCTGGAACCGCGCGCCTCGGCGCCGCATGCGCGGCTGCGCGCGATGAAGCGCCTGCATGAGGCGGGCATTCCGGTGGGCGTGATGGTGGCGCCGGTGATTCCGTGGATCAACGACAGCGAACTGGAAGCCGTGCTGGAGGCCGCGCACGACGCCGGTGCAAGTACCGCCGGCTACGTGCTGTTGCGCCTGCCGCTGGAAGTGGCGCCGCTGTTCCGCGACTGGCTGGATACCCATCATCCCGATCGCGCCGCGCACGTGATGAGCACCATCCAGCAGCTGCGCGGCGGCAAGGATTACGACAGCCAGTTCGGCACACGCATGCGAGGCCAGGGCGTGTATGCGGAGCTGTTGAGCAACCGCTTCAAGCTGGCGCGCAAGCGGTTGGGATTCAATGCGCAGAACAGCCATTGGCCGAAGCTGGATTGCAGCCGCTTCGTGAAGCCGTTGCCGCCGAAGAAGGATTCGCCGCAGGGGTCGTTGTTCTGAGGTAGCACGGCCTCTGAATGACGTCGCCGCGCGCCGCGAGTCGCACTCCGCACTATTCAACCTGCCGAAGGCCGTACTACCATTCCCCCCCCTGGACGCGCCGCCCTCGCGCGCAGCGGCATGGATTGATGAGCGGCTCAATCCCTCAAGGACTGCCTGCAGCGACGGGCTGAGGAATGCGGTGAATGGACAAGTGGCTTCTTGTTGCAATGAGCGCTCTGGCGCTACCCGGATGCAGCGCCATGGGGGGTGACATGATCATTCGTGTTTCAGGGGCGGTGCCGGCATCCAACGCCATGGCCGGGCGCGAGGGCACCTGCCAGCTGCACTTGGTGTCCGCGGCGACCGGTGAACACCTGAATGCCAGAGAGATCCGGGGGCAATTCTCCACGACGATGATGGTTGTCTCAGGCCCGGCACCGACGCACTACGTCTTCGTTGCCGACTGCGGCGATGGCCGCAGCTTCAGCTCCAGGACCATCAGCATCAGCAGCCGGCGCTCACACAGCAGGACTTTCGAGCTTGGAATGCTTGGCGAAAGCCAGTGAGAGCCTGGGGAAAAAGTGTGGTTGGAACCAAATACCGGAAGATGGTCCTCTCAGTTGGACATGCCGCCAGCGTCGGAGCGATGGTTTACTTCTACAACAAGGCGTCCTCGCTCTACCAACGTGTGAGAGAGTGCCTGGATCACGTGGACGACACTTCTGCGTTTGAGTACTGCAAGGGCTACCCGGATTCCATCGAGTTCCATCTCATCGGAATGGTGGTCTCGTTTCTCATGATCCTTGTGATAAGTCACTACAAGGAGGCCTTCACCGTGAACAGGCGATAGCGAACGGCGGGGCAATCACCTGGCGCTGGACCGATCCCATCCGAGCCATGTGAGATCCCTGCTCAAGGTCATGCTTGCGGAAGCCGCCTTTGATAGGGCGCTCGAACCTGGGAATGGATCTTTCGGCCGACAAGCTCCATGCGGGCATCTGCATGGCATGCGGCAGTACGCGCAGAGCAGCCCACAGAATTTTCGATGGCGCGCAAACCGTAGTCGCTGCGAGGGAATTCAAGCGTAGCTGGAATGCCGATCGGTCGAGCTTCTGAAAGCTGATGATCGTACTTCCTGGAGTGCTCCGCGCCGGGCAAACCCTCGCTATTGGAGATGACGGAGTACGTGCGTTCTTCAGCCAAGGAGTGAATGCTTTTGCAGGCAAGAGTGGTTGCTACAGCACGGCCGATTCCGGCCAGATCATCATTGATGCAGTCAAGCCCAACAGGTTTGAGGTTTCGCTGGAGGCGACTTTCAGGCTTGCAAGTCCTCTGGATTGGCCTGAAGACTTCGACGTTCCTGCCAGCATCCATCGTGCAATCAAGGCCAAGAGCGCGGACATTGCCGAACTGCGTGCGTGGGAGGGAAGGCCGGGTGGTGGCGATGACTCACCTTTGAAGAGGCGAATACTTCAACAAAATGCTTGGAATCAGGATGATAACTCCGCTGCCGCAGCGGGCGGCGTCCTCTATCGGCGCTGCCCCCGGTAGCGCAGAGCATGCTCGACCTCTGGCCAGCAGGCGGGTGCACCGAACGGTGCGATTGCAGCTGAGAGAATGATGAAGATCATACTTTGGACACCTATAGCCATATTCTCTTTGCTTTCGTTGAGAGCGATGGCTTTCGTCGTCTATCAAGTGCTGAATGGATCTCCCTTGGAGGAGGAGGAGATCGTTGTCGCTGGGGTCGGATTGGTCTGTGGCTGGATTGCCTGGGTGATGTACAAGGTCCTGATCAGACCATGGAGGGCACCAAAGGGCTAGTTCTGAGCAGAATGCTGCAAGTTGCCCTGCCCACCGCATACGGATCCTCAATCAATGCCGCACACAACAATGCCGGTGCATGGGCCGGTGCGGCCATAGTGCTAGAGGAGACACGCAGTTGAGATTGCCATTTACGTTTTCGTGTCCAAGCTGCGGTACTCCGGGTCAGAATTTCCCCTTTCATGATTATATCGAGAAGGAAACCAGGACCCACTGCAGGGAGTGTGCAGCTGAAATTGTGTCGGCCTTGGGCCACGTGAAGTTCGCAATCTGCTACGCGCTTGTCTTGATCAGCTTGGCACCTGTCGGGATCGTGCTTCTCGCAGGTATCCTGACTGCACAGTGGCTCTGGGTAGCGGTAGCGTTCACCGTAGGTGGCTTCTTCTGTGGTGTGCCGATGTTCTTCCATTCCCGGAACGCCCAACTGCCCATGGCCGACAGGCGGCCGCAACGATACGGGCGAAGTGGGATGCCATAGGCGAGCCGTGGAAGTTGCTGGGCGCAGGCAGGCAACGTCGTCCATGGCGATGCGCACATTCATTGCCGGGCCCGCTCATGGGAAGCGGATGCGCGACTCGATCTTCAGTGCTTTGATCTACGTATACCGCCTCTCTGGCGTCTGGATGCCTTGCAGAGCTTCTTCACCCAAACTGGGGGCTGCGCGGAGCATTTGGAAGAGGCCACGAGAAATTGGCCAGGGAGGCAAACATTCGCACCGAACGAGCAAGTATTCCTGGGGAGTGCACCTGTGCAAACTAAGTTGTTGACTGCGCTAGTTCTAGGCCTGACCTGCAGTGCGTGCACATCGCTTCCTGGCAACCATAAGGTCAGCGCCTTCTTCGTTTCCAACGCCAACGCTGATGTGGCAGGTTGTGATACGTCTGACTTCAGGGAGGTTGCCCTTGCCTGCCACCGCATTACTGAAGGAAACAATGTGGTGGTGGCTTTGCGTGAGTACGCAGCGCCTGAAGTCGAGAACGAAAGGTACAAGAAGCTGACGTTGATCCTTCCCCCGAATCTGGCGGAAGGCGATGTGCTTGATTTGCCGAGTAACGAAAGCAGGGCGGTCTACAGCACTGGCCTCAGCTTGAGACCTGGCAGCATTGGATGCTACGGAAAGGCTGTTTCCGGTAGCGTCGAGATCCTCAAGAAGTCCGACGATCTGATGCGGGTTCGCATCAACGCACGCTTTGATCTCGATAGCCCGGCAGGCTGGAGGGACCACTGCAATGCGCGGGAGTTCAGCTACGATCTGAATGTCATTCGGAGAGCATTGAATCAGTTGGGTGCATGGGAGGGCGTCCGGGCACCGGGGGATTCATTAATCAGCGAAGGAACTCCAGGCAGGCGGCTGCCGTAGGATCAGGGTAGCAGGGACGCTACGTGGGGTAGCACCGATTCTGGCGAGGCCGCTCCATGATTCCAGCGTGAGTGGTGAGATCATCAGAGTGCCCGGCGCCCCTCACCCACCCCCAAACAACTTCTGCGCACTCTGGAACAGGATCCAGCTCGTCGCGATGAACTTGTCCCCACCCTGCGGCCGATTGCCGCGATGGGTATGAGTGAACGCGGTCGGTGCGATCAGCAGGCTGCCGGTGCGCGGTGCGATCTTCCGCCCCTGGAACAGGAACTCGGTTTCGCCTTCGTCGAAGTCGTCGTTGAGGTACAGCGTCCACAGCACATGCCGGTGCAGGGTCTCGGCCTGCGCGTCCTTCGGGTACAGCTCGCAGTGCCAGTACGGATAACCGCCCTCGCCCGCCGCATACCACTGCAGGTTGATCGCACCCGGGCGCAGGCAGGTGCGGGCCAGATCGGCCAGCTGCTGCTGCGGCATGTCGGGGAAGTCCTCGGCAGACAGGCGTCGCGGTTGGCCGTCGCTGTCCTGGATCTGCAACATCAACGGCGCGATCAATGCCTGTGGATAACGGCGTAGATAAGTCAGCAGCCCGTTGAACACCGCGATCTGCAGCTGCTGGTCGACATCCTGCCAGCCGTCCAGGCCACTGATGCGCAGATCCTTGCTGTGCTTGAGTTCCGGGAACACACCACTGCCTACCGCACCCGGCAGCAGGCCGCGCGTGGCGCGCAGACGCTCGACGATCGCCGCGCAGACTTCGCTGGGGACGGCGTTGTGGATGACTTCGATGAAATCGACCGGGCCCTGCTCGTACATGCGTGCGTTCCTTAGGCGGCAACGGCTTGATGGTGCCGCTTGCCGCCTTCGGTGTCACCCCATGGTCATGTCATCGAAGTGCCATGACCGCGGTCGGGCAACCGTGGGTCAGCCCTGCGCCTGGTCGTGCGCGTGGTGGTAACGCACCGCTTCGGCGACTTCCTCACGCGAGCCGAGGAACACCGGCACGCGCTGGTGCAGCTGGTCGGGCTGGATGTCGAGAATGCGCTCGCGGCCGGTCCAGGCGGCGCCGCCGGCCTGTTCAACCAGCAGGCCCATCGGGTTGGCTTCGTACATCAGGCGCAGCTTGCCGGCCTTGGACGGATCCTTCTTGTCCCACGGGTAGATGAAGATGCCGCCGCGGGTCAGGATGCGGTGCACGTCGGCCACCATGCTGGCGATCCAGCGCATGTTGAAGTTCTTGCCGCGCGCGCCTTCCTTGCCGGCCAGCAGATCGCCCACATAGGCCTGCATCGGCGCTTCCCAGTGGCGCTGGTTGGACATGTTGATGGCAAATTCCTGGGTGGCCGCCGGAATCTGCATGTTCTCGGTGGTCAACACGAACTCGCCCTTCTCGCGGTCCAGGGTGAAGGCGTGGGTGCCGTGGCCGACGGTCAACACCAGCTGGGTGCTGGGCCCGTAGATGCAGTAGCCGGCGGCAATCTGTTTGCTGCCCGGCTGCAGGAACGCGTCATCGCCCGGCAGCTCGACGTTGGTCGGGCAGCGCAGCACCGAAAAGATGGTGCCCACCGAGACGTTGACGTCGATGTTGGAGCTGCCATCAAGGGGATCGAACAGCAGCAGGAAGTCGCCGCGCGGGTAGATGTCCGGCACCGGCTGGCTGTGGTCCATTTCCTCCGAGGCGCAGGCAGCGAGGTGGCCGCCCCAGGCGTTGGCTTCGAGCAGGATCTCGTTGCTGATCACGTCCAGCTTCTTCTGCGCTTCGCCCTGCACGTTGCCGGTACCGGCTTCGCCGAGCACGCCGCCGAGGGCGCCCTTGCTGACGGCGATGGAGATGCTGGTGCAGGCGCGGGCGACCACGGCGATCAGCTGGCGCAGGTCGGCGTTGATGCGGCCGGCGTGCTGTTCCTGGATCAGGAAGCGGGTCAACGAAGTACGGGACATGGTCGGGCAGGTCTCGGCAGCGGGAAAACGCCTATTGTCGCCCGTCCGGCCAGCGCGTGCGTGAGCGCGGGGAGGCGTAATCGTTTCCAGATGCGCTGCGCCGTGCCGCCGCCGCAGGGCTTGTGTAGAGCCGAGCCCGCGCTCGGCTGCGCTTCGTCCGTGATGGCGCGCAAGCCGAGCGTGGGCTCGGCTCTACAAGTAACCATGACCCCAGAACAAAGGCGCCTTTCGGCGCCTTTGTCTTCAAACCACTGGAGCGTTGCTTCAGCCCTTGGCGACGGTGGCCACGGCCTTGGCGACGTATTCCAGGTTGTTCTGGTTCAGCGCGGCCACGCAGATGCGGCCGGTGCCGACGGCGTAGATGCCGAACTCGTCGCGCAGGCGTTCAACCTGCTCACGGCTCAGGCCGGAGTAGGAGAACATGCCGGCCTGCTCGTTGATGAAACCGAACTGCGGCGCACCGGCCGCGGCCAGCTTCTCGACCAGACCCTGGCGCAGGGCGTGGATGCGCTCGCGCATCTCGGTCAGCTCCTGCTCCCACATCGCACGCAGTTCCGGGTTGTTCAGCACGCCGGCCACCAGCGCGGCACCGTGGGTGGACGGGCTGGAGTAGATGGTGCGGATCACGCGCTTGACCTGCGACTGCACGGCCTTGGCGTCTGCGGCGGTCGGTGCCACCATCGACAGCGCACCCACGCGCTCGCCGTACAGCGAGAACGACTTGGAGTACGAGTTGGCGACGATGAAGCTGTCGATGCCGGCCTCGGCGATGATGCGCACGGCGGCGCCATCCTGCTCGATGCCCTTGTCGAAGCCCTGGTAGGCCATGTCGATGAAGGGGAAAAGCTGGCGGTCCTTCAGCAGCTGCGCGACCTGCTTCCACTGGGTGACCGTGAGGTCGGCACCGGTGGGGTTGTGGCAGCAGGCGTGCAGCAGCACCACGGTGCCCGCTTCCAGCTTGCCCAGGTCGGCCATCAGGCCGTCGAAGTTGACGCCATGGGTGGTCGGGTCGAAGTAGGTGTACTCCACCACCTCGAAGCCGGCCGCGCTGAACACGGCGCGGTGGTTCTCCCAGCTCGGGTTGCTCAGCGCGACGGTGGCGTGCGGCAGCAGTTTCTTCAGCACGTCGGCGCCGACGCGCAGCGCACCGCTGCCACCGACGGTCTGTGCGGTGGTGACGCGGCCGGCAGCCAGCAGCGGCGAATCCTTGCCGAACACCAGCTCACGCGTGGCCTGCGTGTACGCCGGCAGGCCATCGATCGGCAGGTAGCCGCGCGGTTTGGCTTCAGCGGCGAGCTGCTGCTCGATCTGCTTGACGGCGCGCAGCAGCGGAATGCGGCCGCTCTCGTCGTAGTAGATGCCCACACCCAGGTTGACCTTGGTCGGGCGGCTGTCGGCGTTGTACGCCTCGGTCAGGCCCAGGATCGGGTCGCCTGGGACCAGTTCCACGTTTGCAAAGAAGGACACGGCGGTACTCGTTCGGTAGACGGAAAGGGGGAGGAAGTGCGCTACGCGGTCTGCGGCTTTTCGGCCGGAAACAGCCCATCGTAACAAAGCCTGCCGGGGCTGGCCGCCGCCATCGTCATCGACGGCCCCGTACCATGGCGTGCGTTGCCGCCCGATCCATCAACCTGAATCATGAATCCTGCCGCGCGCCGTCCCTCCCTGCCGCTGATCGCCGTGCTGCTGTCGCCCTGGCCGGCGCTGGCCGAACCGTCTGCCACGGCGCTGCCCGCCGTGCAGGTGCAGGCGGCGCGGGTGCCGGGCATCGACCCGTTCGCATTGCCGGCCAGCCAGGACACGGTCTGGATCGACGCCGGCCGCGCCGGGGCGG